>JASHRZ010000017.1 GCA_030037055.1 Alphaproteobacteria bacterium | reverse complement strand
TGGCGCGGACCCGGGTAAGCTGGTCCATCAGAGCCTCGCGTTCGGAAGCGGCCAGGCCCGCCAGCGCCTCGGCGCGCGTCTCCTCGGCGAGCGCGTGCATGCGCTCCATCATCGGCGCCACCTTCTCGGTCATATAGAGCAGGCGCACTCGGCGGTCTCTGCGGTCCGGTCGGCGCTCGACCCAGCCCGCCTCCTCCATCCGGTCGATGAGCCGGCCCAGCGTGATGTTCTCGATCTCCAGGATCTCGGCGAGCCCGCTCTGATTGATGCCTTCATGGCGAGACAGATGCGCCAGCACCTGCCATTGCGAGCGGCTCAAGCCCAGCGCGCGGGCGCGCTGGTCGAAGCGCTTGCGCAGCAGCCGGGCGATGTCGTGCAGCAGAAACCCGAAGCTTCGTTCTGGATCGTAGGGCATGGCCCCATGATGGTAAGCCGGCATTCGTTAAGCAAGCTTATAGTATCCGCCCCGCTCGGGCGATTGCCGGCGGCGCAAGGCGGGACTATGACGCTGCGCCGGCGCCTGCCGACATCAGAGGGAAGAGCGTGGAATGCATGCGACGGCCGCCGCGGCGGCGCTGATCGTCTTCCTGGCGACGTTGGGAATGACCGGGCGCCTGCGCGACTGGCTGGAGCGCCGCGCCATCTTCGACCAGCCGGTCGACCGCTCCGCCCATAATGTGCCGGTGCCGCGCGGGGGCGGTCTCGTCCTGGTGCCGGTGCTGCTCGCCGCTTGGCTGGGGCTGGCCCTGACGGGGTTGGCGCCGGCCGGCGATGCGGCGCTGGCGGCATTGGCGGCCGGGCTCATGCTGCTCTCCTGGCGCGACGACCTTCGCGGCTTGCCGGTGGGGCTGCGCCTCCTCTGCCATGTCCTCGCCGTTGTCGCGGGCCTCGCTTTCCTGCCGCCGGGCGCGGTCTTCCAGGGCCTGCTGCCGCCTTTCATCGACCGCGCCGCCACCACCCTGCTCTGGGTGTGGTTCGTCAACCTGTTCAACTTCATGGACGGGATCGACGGCATCACGGGCATCGAGACCGCCGCGCTCGGTTTCGGCCTGGCGCTGGTGGCGGCCCTAGCCGGAGCGGAGGACGACGGCAGCGCCGCGCTGGCGCTCTGCGCCGCCGCCGGCGCGCTCGCCTTCCTGCGCTGGAACTGGCACCCGGCGCGGCTCTTCCTCGGCGATGTCGGCACCGTGCCGCTGGGCTATCTCCTGGGCTCGCTGCTACTGGCGCTTGCGGCACGCGGGCTCTGGGCGCCGGCGCTGATCCTGCCGCTCTATTATCTCGCCGATGCCAGCCTCACGCTCGCCGGCCGCATGCTGCGCGGCGAGCGCTTCTGGCAGCCGCACCGCCAGCATTTCTATCAGCGTGCGCTCGGCGGAAGAGACGATCACGCCGCGGTGGCACGGCTGGTGCTGGCGGGCGACGCGGCGCTGGTTGCCTGCGCGCTTCTCGCCGTCGCCCGGCCCTGGACCGGGCTCGCGGTGGCGGCTTTCGTCGTCACTGGCGTGCTCGCTCTGATGCAGCGACGCTCGCGGCTCGCGGCAGCGCGTTAGGCTACTGGTCGGCGCCTTCGCGGAAATATTGCGGGCGGACGAAGCTGCCGGCCCAGGCGCCGCGGCGCTGGGCCTTGGCCTCCGCCTCGAAGGGCAAATATTGCGCGCCGCGGCCATAGGCAAAGGCAAGGCCCTCGCGCACCAGCACGGCGCCGACGTCCTCGCCATGGGCGGTGCAAACGGCGAATTCGCGCGCATGGCGGTCGATGAATTCGTGATCGACATGGCAGGCGAAATCGGCGCTGTCGACGAGCTGGTGCAGGCGCTGGGTCGCAACCTCGCCGCAGGGCCAGCTGCGGCCGCGCGGGTCGCGGCAGGTCTGCTTGCTCTCGAAGGCGTCGACGCCGTAAAGCCGCAGGCGCTGGCCGATGCACGCGATGCCGATGCGCGACAGCAGGCATTGCGGAGGCCGCCAAGCGAGCGTGTCGCCATCGATTACGACATAGCGGTCGGGATCGTTGGCCGGCCTTAGCCAGCGCCCGACCCCCCACAGGCAAGCGAGCACCAGCAGCGCGGCCGCTCCGGCGATCGCCAGCCGCGGGCGCATCGCCTATGCCTTGACGACCGTGCCGGCGGCGATGCCGGCACGGGCGCAGACGTTGCGCGTATCGACCACCAGCGGGCAATGCTTGACCAGGAAGCGGTAATCGACCCCGTCATGATCGGTGCAGATCAGCGCCACGTCGACGCCGCGCGCCGTCTCGGCGTTGAGCGCCACCGAACGCCGCCCGGCGAATTCCGGATGCTCGCGCGAGCGCGGGATCTCCGGCACGAAGGGATCGTGATAGGCGGTGCTGGCGCCCTTGGCCTCGAGCAGCTCCATGATCTTGAGCGTCGGACTCTCGCGGATGTCGTCCACGTTCTTCTTGTAGGCCACGCCGAGGATCAGCACGCGCGCGCCTTTGAGCCCCTTGCCGCCGCGCTGGTCGAGCGCCCATTGCAGCCGGTCGACGACATGGCGCGGCATCGCCGTATTGATTTCGCCGGCAAGCTCAATGAAGCGCGTCGAGATGTCGTATTCGCGCGCCTTCCAGGCGAGATAGAAGGGATCGATCGGGATGCAGTGGCCGCCGAGCCCCGGCCCGGGATAGAACGGCATGAAGCCGAAGGGCTTGGTCGCCGCCGCCCGGATCACTTCCCAGATGTCGATGTCCATTGCCTCGTAGACCAGCTTGAGCTCGTTGACGAGCGCGATGTTGACGGCGCGGAAGATGTTCTCGGTGAGCTTCACCGCCTCCGCCGTCTCGGGCGAGGAAACCGGGACGGTGCCGGCGACGAAGGGATCGTAAAGCGCGCTGACGAGCGCCAGCGCCGCGGCGCCGTCGGCGCCGACCACTTTGGGGATCTTGGTGGTGCTATATTGCGCGTTGCCGGGATCCTCGCGCTCGGGCGAATAGGCGAGAAAGAAATCGATGCCCGATTTGAGTCCGCCGCGTTCGAGGATGGGCAGCATCACCTCGCGCGTCGTGCCGGGATATGTCGTCGATTCCAGCACGACGAGATGGCCGCGGCGCAGATGCGGCGCGATCGCCTCGGCAGTGCCGATGATATAGGAGAGATCGGGCTCCCGGTGGCGGGTGAGCGGCGTCGGCACGCAGATCAGCACGGCGTCCACCTCTGCGAGCTCGGCGAAATCGGCCACGGCGCGGAAGCGGCGGCTCTCCACCAGCGCGGCGATCGCGGCGTCGGGGATGTGGCGGATATAGGAGCGCCCGGCATTGAGCAGCGCCGCCTTCTCGGCGTCGACGTCGAAGCCCACCACGCGGAATCCGGCGCCGGCGACCGCACCCACCAGCGGCAGGCCGACATAGCCGAGGCCGATGACGCCGACCACGGCGTCGCGCGCGACGAAGCGGCGGCGCAGCGTTTCGACATCGACACGCTCTAAGGACCTGCTCGACATCTTTTCTTCCGCTGCCCTTCGCCCGCTTTGCGGCGGCGCGATGCTTAGCATGGGCGCTGCCCCCGCTCAAGCCGCACTCCGCCAATTCAAGATGCACCAGCCAGGCAGGGAGGGCACGGAGATAAACAAAATTCCTTGGCCGCTTCGCGCTCGTTGCCCTGTTCTCCGTGGCGGCCTTATTTCTCTTCGCTGATATGAGATTTTCGGTCGAGCGGTTATTGTCGCCGGCGATGAAAGCGGCATTGCCAGAGAGCGGCGGCGGCGGGCCGGTGGTGGTCACCGGCGCCGGAGGCTTCATAGGCCGCGCGCTGGTCGAGCGGCTGGTCGGGCGCGGGACGCCGGTGATCGCGGTGCTACGCCAGGCGGCGGCGCTTCCCGAAGCGGCGGAGCCGCGCGTCCTCGGCGAGCTCACCGCCGCCACCGACTGGTCGCCGCTGCTGGCGCGCGCGCGGGCGGTGGTGCATCTCGCCAGCCGCGCCCATGCACCGACGCGGGACGAGCAGCGCTGGATCGAGAGTGAGGCCGAAGCGGGCGGGTCACTGGCGCGCCAGGCGAAGAACGCCGGCGTCGCGCGGCTGGTGCTGCTCAGCTCGATCAAGGTGCTGGGCGAGAGGACGCAGGATCTGCCCTTCGGCGCGCATCAGCCGCCGGCGCCGCAGGAGGTCTACGGCATGGCCAAATGGCGCCTGGAAGAGGCGATGCGCGCTGCCGCCGGCGACGCGCTCGCCATCCTCCGCCCGCCCCTGGTCTACGGTCCCGGGGTGAAGGCGAACTTCCTCGCCCTGCTCCGCCTCGTTGACAGCGGCCTGCCGCTGCCTTTTGCTGCAATCGACAACCGGCGCAGCCTGGTCTTCCTCGACAATCTGCTCGATCTCATCGAGACCGCGCTGGTCCATCCCGCCGCCGCGGGCGGGACTTTCCTGTTGCGCGACGAGGAGGAGGTCTCGACCGCCGAGCTGGTGCGCCGCATCGCCCGCGCGCTCGGCCGGCGCCCGCGTCTTTTCGTCTGCCCGCCGGCGCTGCTCCGGCTGGCGGCGTCGCTTGCCGGGCGCGCCGGCGCTGGCGACCGCCTGCTCGCCTCGCTGCGCATCGACGATCTCGCCACGCGCCAGCGCCTGGACTGGCGCCCGCGCGTCGCGCTCGATGACGGCCTTGCCGCCACCGCGCGCTGGTATCGCCGGAGACGGCCGTGAACGCGGCGCATCCGAGGCTGCTCTACCTCGTCACTGAGGATTGGTATTTCTGGTCGCATCGCCTGCCGATGGCGCGCGCGGCGCAGCGCGCAGGCTTCGCCGTGGCCGTGGCGACTCGAATCGGAGTCCATGGCGAGCGCATCCGCGCCGAGGGGTTCGCGCTCCATCCGCTGCGCTGGCGCCGCGGCAGCACCGGCCTCTGGGCGAGCCTCGCCGCCATCGCCGAGATCGCGCGGCTCTATCGCCGCGAGCGGCCCGATCTCGTTCATCACGTCGCGCTGAAGCCCGCCGTGCTCGGCAGCATCGCGGCGCTCGTCGCCGGCGTGCCGGCGGTGGTCAACGCCGTGACCGGTTTCGGCTTTGTCGCGAGTTCCCCCAGCCTGCGCGCGCGGCTGCTGCGCCGGCCGGTGAGCGCGGTGCTGGCGCGGCTTATCGAACGCCGCAACAGCCGCGTCATCGTCCAGAACGAGGACGACCGCCGGCTGCTGCTGGCGCTCAACCCCGAAGCGGCGGACCGGATCTCGGTCATCCGCGGCTCCGGCGTCGATCTCGCGCGCTTCGCGCCCCAACCCGAACCGCCGGCGCCGCCGGTCGTGGCGGGCTTCGCCGGCAGGCTGCTCGCCGACAAGGGCATCGCGACGCTCGTCGAGGCGCAGCAGCGCCTCAGGCGCCGCGGCGTCGATCTTCGCCTCGCCGTCGCCGGCACCGCCGATCCCGAGAATCCAAGCTCGATCGACTCGACGACCCTGGCGCGCTGGCGCGATCTTCCCGGCATTTCCTGGCTCGGCCAAGTCGAGGACGTCCGCGAGCTTTGGCGCGATGTCCATATCGCGGTGCTGTCGTCGCGCCGCGAGGGGCTGCCGATGAGCCTGCTCGAGGCCGCGGCGATGGCGCGGCCGCTCGTCGCCACCGACGTGCCGGGCTGCCGCGAGATCGCGCGCGACGCCGTCAACGCGCTGCTGGTGCCGCCCGACGATGCCGACGCGCTCGCCGCGGCGTTGGAGCGGCTTGCCGGCGACGCGGCGCTCCGCCACCGCTTCGGCGAAGCCAGCCGCGCGCTCGTCGAGACCGACCTCGCCGCCGAAGCAGTGGGCGCCGCGACGGTGGCTCTCTATCGCCGGCTGCTGGACGAAACGGGCTAAGGCGCGGGGAAGAGCGCGTCGGTCCGGCCGAGCAGGCGGTACGCAACGAGGCCGACCCATTCCTTGACGGCGAAATCGAGCAGGCCGAGATGCCCGGCGAGCGAGAAATCGGGGCGCATGCCGGTGCGGAAATCAACGGGATAAGGCAGCGCCTGCCAGCCGGCATGGCGGAAGCAGCCGAAGGCGCGGGGCATATGCGCCGCGGAGGTCACCAGCAGCCAGGTCTCGCCCGGCTTCGGCTGCGCCAGATCGCGCGACAGGACCGCGTTCTCGAAGGTGCTGCGCGAGCGGTCCTCGACCAGGATGCGCTCGGGCGCAATGCCGAGCTCGACCAAGAGCGTGCGCGTCGCGTCCGCTTCCTGCTCGCCTTCGCGCGGCAGGAGTGCGGCCTCGCCGCCGCTCAGCAGCAGCTTCGCCTCGGGATGGCGCTGCGCCAGCGCCAGGCTTTCGGTGATCCGCTCGGCCGCGTCGTTGAGCGCGATCTCGCCATGGACGCGGCTGATCTCTGCCTCGACCGCGCCGCCCAGAACGATGATGCCGTCGAGTCGCGCCGGGACGTCCGGTAGCGGGAAACGCCGCTCCAGGGGCGCCACCGCCCATTGCCCGACCGGCAGCACCGCCACCATCAGCAAGAGCAGCGCCGCGAGCACCGCCAGCGCGAGCCCGGACCGCCGGCGGCTGCGCGTCGCCCGGAAAAGGCCGGCGAGCAGCAGCAGCAGCAGCAGGTTGCCGGGGGCCATAACGGCCCAGAAGAGCTTGCCTGCGACGAAGGCCATGGCGTCTCGAGGACTCGTTCTAGCGCGCAATCGTCCGGTTCGCGACCGCTTTTCCTGTTGCCGTCGAAGGGCGGCTTCTCTAACGTCCAGCCGACCGTGAGCGGCCGATGATCAAGGGACTGAGCCGGACCAACGCCGCCTTCGCCCATGACGTGGCGATGGCCGCCCTGTCGTTCCTCCTGTCCTTCTATTTGCGCGTCGGCGATAGCATTCGCGCCTATCCCTGGAAGCTGATCGCCGTCTACGACCTTTCCTTCGCCGTGATCGCCGCCGCGGTCTTCTGGTGGACCGGGCTCTATCGCGGCATCTGGCGCTACGCCTCGCTGCCCGACATGCTCGCGCTGCTGCGCGCCGTCACCATTGTTATGCTGCTGTTCTTCTCGGCGATGTTCGTGATGAACCGGCTCGACGAGCTGCCGCGCTCGCTGCCCGGCATCAACTGGCTTGTGCTGATGGCGCTGCTCGGCGGGCCGCGCTTCGCCTATCGCGCCTACAAGGACCGCGGCCTCGGCCGCATCCTCGAACGCCTCGATCACGGCGGCATCCCGGTATTGTTGATCGGCGCGCGCGACGGTGCCGCCATGTTCATCCGCGAGATGGCGAGCGATCCGGACCGACTCTACCGCGTCGTCGGCATCGTCGCCGACAGCAGCGCGCGCGTCGGCCGCGACATTGCCGGCGTGGCTGTGCTGGGCACGATTGGCGAGCTGCCGGAGGTGGTGGCCAAGCTCGACCGCCGCGGCGAGCGGCCGCAGCGCCTGATCATCTCGGCGCAGTCGCTCGACGGCGCCACCGTGCGCCGCCTGCTCGACATGGCGGATGCGCTCACCATCCCGCTGGCGCGGCTGCCGCGCCTCACCGAGTTCAAGACGACTATGGGCGAGGAGGGGTTGGCCGTCGAGCCCATCGCCATCGAGGATTTGCTCGGGCGGCCGCAAGCCGTGCTCGACCGTCAGGGCATGCGCGATCTCGTCGCCGGCCGCCGCGTGCTGGTGACCGGCGCCGGCGGCACCATCGGCAGCGAGCTGGTGCGCCAGATCGCCGCCTGCGAGCCGGCCCGCCTGGCGCTGCTCGACAACAACGAATTCGCGCTATACACCATCGACCGCGAGCTTCAGGAGCGCCATGCGCGCCTGCCGCGCCTCGCCCTCATCGGCGACGTGCGCGAGCGCGGACGCGTCGAAGAGATCATCGGCAAGGAGCGGCCCGAGCTCGTCTTCCACGCCGCCGGCCTGAAGCACGTCCCTGTGGTCGAGGCGAATCCGGTCGAGGGCGTGCTCACCAACGTGCTGGGCACGCGCCACGTCGCCGATGCCTGCCGCGCCCATGGCGTGCGCGCCATGGTGATGATCTCGACCGACAAGGCGGTGAACCCCGCCAACGTCATGGGCGCGAGCAAACGGCTCGCCGAGAGCATCTGCCAGGCGCTGGATCTCGTCGAATCGCGCAGGGCGGGCGGCACGCGCTTCGTCACCGTGCGCTTCGGCAACGTGCTCGGCTCGACCGGCTCGGTCGTGCCGCTGTTCCAACGCCAACTCGCCGCCGGCGGCCCGCTCACCGTCACCCATCGCGAGATCCAGCGCTTCTTTATGACAGTGCGCGAGGCGGTGGAGCTGGTGCTGCAGGCCTCGGCGCTGGCCATGAGCGGCGGCGCCGAGCGCGGCAAGATCTTCGTCCTCGACATGGGCGAGCCGGTGAAGATCGTCGATCTCGCCCGGCAGATGATCCGGCTGGCGGGCCTGAAGCCCGACAAGGACGTCGCCATCGAGTTCATCGGCCTGCGTCCCGGCGAGAAGCTCTATGAGGAGCTGTTCTACGCCAGCGAGAAGCTGGTGCCGACCGAGGCCGCGGGCATCCGCCTCGCCGCGCCGCACACCATCGACTACGCCATGCTCGCGCGCTCGCTCGACGAGCTTGCCGAGCACGCACGCGAGCGCCGCCAGGAGCGGCTGCTGGCGCTGCTCGCCACTCTGGTGCCGGAATACGCCGCGAACCGCGCCAGCGCGCCGCGCGCGGCCGGGGCCTAGATGGCCGCCGGCAACGTTACCGTGGTCTTGCATCCGCTGGTGCAGCACAAGCTCAGCCTGATGCGCGACCGGCAGACTTCGACCGCCGAGTTTCGCCGGCTGCTGCGCGAAATCGCCTTGCTGCTGGGCTACGAGGTAACGCGCCACTTGCCGATCGCGACACGGCGGATCGAGACGCCGATCCGCGCGATGGAGGCGCCCTTCATCGAGGGCAAGAAGCTGGTGGTGGTGCCGATCCTGCGCGCCGGCCTCGGGCTTGCCGAGGGGCTGCTCGATCTCGTGCCCTCGGCGCGCGTCGGACATGTCGGGCTCTACCGCGATCCCGAGACGCTGGCGGCCGTCGAGTATTTCTGCAAGCTGCCCGACGACATCGCCGAGCGCTCGGCGATCGTTACCGATCCCATGCTGGCGACGGCGCATTCGGCCATCGCCGCGGTCGACATCCTGAAGCGCAAAGGCTGTCGGCGGCTGCAGTTTCTCGCGCTGCTTGCTGCGCCCGAAGGCGTCGCCGCCTTCACCGCGGCCCATCCCGACGTGCCGGTCACGGTGGCCGCCATCGACGACTGCCTCAACGACCACGCCTATATCGTCCCCGGCCTGGGCGACGCCGGCGACCGCCTCTTCGGCACGAAATAGCTGCCAGGATTTTTTTAGGGAGCCTTGCGCCCTTGGATTCGGCGATAGGATCGTCTTGAGCTTTGTCTCATCCCACGTGCGAACCTCCGCTGTGCGCGCCGCCTGTC
>JASHRZ010000239.1 GCA_030037055.1 Alphaproteobacteria bacterium | reverse complement strand
CATTTCGCCGCCGATGTCGCGCATGAGATCAAGAATCCGCTGACCTCGCTGCGGAGCGCGGTCGAGACCGCCGCGCGCGTCGACGATCCACAAAAGCAGCGCAAGCTGCTCGCCGTCGTGCTCGAGGACGTGCAGCGTCTCGACCGGCTCATCACCGACATTTCCGACGCCTCGCGGCTCGATGCCGAGCTTTCCCGTGTCGAGCTCGAGCCGGTGCTGATCGGCCGCATGCTTGAGACGCTGGTCGACATTTATCAGTCGTCGGCGGGCGAGCGGGCGCCGCGCCTGGAGCTGTCGCTGCCGGGACCGGCCGGCACGCCGGCCGGCGATCTCGCCGTGCCCGGCATCGAGGGCAGGCTGGTGCAGGTGTTCCGCAACCTCATCGCCAACGCCCTCTCCTTCAGCCCGCCCGGCGCCGCGCTCCACATCGCCGCGCTGCGCCAGGGCGAGTGGGTGGTCGTCACCATCGAGGATGAGGGGCCCGGCATTCCCGAGGGCAAGCTCGAGGCCATCTTCGAGCGCTTCTACAGCGAGCGCCCGGCCGGCGAGAAGTTCGGCACCCATTCCGGCCTCGGCCTTTCCATCTCCAAGCAGATCGTGGAGGCGCATCGCGGCACGATCCGCGCCGAGAATCGCCGCGACGCCGACGGCAAAGTCGTCGGCGCCCGCTTCATCGTGCGCCTGCCGGTGGGATGACTGTCTCGTCCGGAGCGGCTTTCGGCAAAGCCGCCGCGCCTACCACACGTCGTAAGTCATCCGCGGAGGCCAGCCTGGCCCGAAATACCAGCCGGGATCGGCCGGACCCTCGGTCGGTCCAAAGCTATCATAGGCGAAGTGCGGGGCGTGCTCCTCCCGTTGCAGACAGCTCTCAAAATCCGGCGTGCCCGCCTGCAAACCGGAGCGCGAGCAAACCGCCTCGTCTTGGTGCCGCAGTTCCTCCCGCGAGACGCATCCTGCGATCCCGGCGAGGGCGGTGGCTGATAGAATCACGAGGGCAAAGCGCGTTGGCATCTGTGCCTCCTGTCGACCTGGAGTTCACCCGACTAATGTGCACCATCTCGACGGTTGCATGGAAGTGGACAGCGCGCCTCAGAGTTCCGCAGGTCGGCCGATGTCGCATAAGCCGGCATGCGGCAGCTACCCCAACCGGCGGGCAGCGGCTGGCGCCGCATCCGACTGCCGCCCAAGACGCGGACCGCGACGGGGCTGGTTTCCGTTGCGGCCTTGCTCTCCCAGTGGCCGCCAACAGGCGCGAGGCGCCGGACGTCGCGAAAGCCCTGCGCCGCGAGCGCCGTCCTCGCCTGGGCCTCGTTCAGTGGCGGCAGCACGCAGCGGTCGGGAACGAGCGGCGCGCGGACCCGCTGGCGCCGCATCCACCTTCTCGGCCCCGGTCATCCCCGCATAGGCGGCAATCGCGGTGAGGCACTGGTTCTGCGTACCTTGATCGGTCACCGTCCGGCGCCGAGCCCCTGCATCGCCGGGGCGACGGCCTTTCCCGCCGCTAGGTTGCCGAATTCGACCTCGGCGGCGCTGCCGGTCCGCCGCGCGGCGTTGCAGTGCAATGCCGGATTCTAGCAGCATCCGTGACCCATCTAGCAATTGAGGTATTTGGACATCAAGAACCTATAAGTTGACATCGGACGAGGGCAAATGAACCTCAAAATGCCGGGGCATTGACATTAGGCCGCGGGCGGCGCACCTAAACCGCCCATGATCCGCGTCCATGCCACCGCGGTCGCCCTCGGCGGCGACGGCATCCTCTTGCGCGGCCCGTCCGGCAGCGGCAAGTCTGACCTGGCGCTGCGCCTCGTCGACGAGGGCGCGCGTCTCGTCGCCGACGACCAGACCGAGCTCGAGCGCGTCGCAGCCGGCCTGGAGATGCGCGCGCCGGCGACCATTGCCGGCCGCATCGAGGTGCGCGGCCTCGGCATCCTGCGCGTGCCGGCGCTGGCGGCGGCGCCGCTACGCCTTGTCGTCGACCTCGTCGCGCCGGAGACGATCGAGCGCCTGCCCGAGCCGCAATTCTGTACCCTGCTCGAGGTGGTCGTGCCGCTGCTGCGTCTCGCGCCGTTTGCGGCCTCGGCGACGGCGAAGCTCCGCCTGGCGCTGCGGGTCAACGCGCCCGGCGCGCTCGTTGGCGCATCATGAGCGGCCCCGGCGCGCCCACCGCCAGCCTTGCGCCGAAGCGGGCGCCGGCGCGGCCAGCTTCGCGCGGCCGCCTGCTGGTGGTCACCGGCATGTCCGGTGCCGGCCGCTCGACCGCGCTCAAGGCGCTCGAGGACATGGGCTACGAGGCGGTCGACAATCTGCCGCTGTCGCTGCTGCCGGACCTGCTGCGCGCCCCGGCGCCGCGGCCGCCGCTGGCGCTCGGCGTCGATGTCCGCACGCGCGATTTCGGGGTGGGATCGCTGATCGCGGCGCTCGACCGGCTGGTCGGCGAGCACGGCATCGAGCTCAGGATCGTCTTTCTCGATTGCGAGGACGACCGGCTGGTTCGTCGCTACACTGAGACGCGTCGGCGCCATCCGCTCGCCGGCGACCGGGCGGTGACCGACGGGATCGCGCTGGAGCGCCGCCGTGTCTCTCCCTTGCGCGACCGTGCCGACCTCGTTATCGATACCACCGCTCTCAGCCCGGGGGATTTGAAACGGCTGCTTCATGGGCATTTCGCACTCGATGCCGCGCCCGGCATCGCCATCTTCATAACCTCCTTCTCCTATCGCCATGGCGTGCCGCGCGATGCTGATCTGGTGCTCGACGTGCGCTTCCTGCGCAACCCGCATTACATCCCGGCGCTCAGGCCGCTCACCGGCCGTGATGCCGCCATCGGCGACTTCATCGAGGCGGACGGCGATTTCGTGCCATTCTTCGAGCGGCTTTGCGCCTGGCTCGAGCCGCTGCTGCCGCGCTATGAGAGCGAGGGCAAGAGCTATCTCACCATCGCCGTCGGCTGCACCGGCGGCCGCCATCGCTCGGTCTATCTCGCCGAGCGCCTGGCGGACCGGCTCGGCCGGCAGGGCCGGCCCGTCGGCATCGGCCACCGCGACCTCGACCGGTCGGCCGCACTGGTCGCGGATGCCGCCGCCGAGGCGGAGAGCCCGGTAAAGGACATACAATGATCGGAATGGTACTGGTGACCCATGGCCGGCTGGCCGCCGAGTTCGTTGCGGCGCTGGAGCATGTCGTGGGGCCGCAGCGAAACATCGCCGCCGTCTGCATCGGCCCGGAGGACGACATGGAGAAGCGGCGTGCGGACATTCTGCGCTGCGTCGGCGAGGTCGATGCCGGCGACGGCGTCGTGCTGCTCACCGACATGTTCGGCGGCACGCCGTCCAACCTCGCCATCTCGATCATGGACAAGGCCAAGATCGAGGTCATCGCCGGCATCAACTTGCCGATGCTGATCAAGCTGGCAAGCCTCAGGCAGAGCGAGACCCTCGCCAACGCCGTGCGCGGCGCGCAGGAGGCGGGGCGCAAATATATCAACGTCGCTTCTCAGCTCCTCGCCGACGTTCGGGGATGAGCGCCGAGGACGGCACGCCGGCAGGCGCCGACGGCGCCGAGCCCGTCCGGCGCACCGTCACCATCTGCAACAAGCGCGGGCTGCATGCGCGCGCCGCGGCGCGCTTCGTCAAGCTCGCCTATACCTTCGATGCCGAGATCGTGGTGGCCAAGAACGGCGCCGCCGTCTCCGGCCGCTCGATCATGGGGTTGATGATGCTTGCAGCCGGTCCCGGCACCGCCATCGAGCTGCGCGCCACCGGTCGCGAGGCCGAGCGCGCGGTTGTGGCGCTGGCCGAACTGATCAGCGGCGGCTTCGATGAAGACTGACGACTCCGCCGGCGACAAGCCCAAGCGCGAGCGCGTGCTGCACGGGCTCGGCGTTTCCCCTGGCGTCGCCATCGGCCCGGCCTTCGTCAGCGACGACCATGAGATCGCCGTGCCCGACTACCGCGTCCCCGCCGACGGGATCGAGGCGGAACGCGAGCGCTTCGCCGCCGCGGTGGCGGCATCGCTGAAGCAGCTGCGGAAGCTCAAGGGCAAGGCCGCGGCGCTGCCCGCCTCGGCGTCGGAGGAGGTGGGCTATCTCCTCGACGCGCATATCGCCATGCTGACGAATTCGCGCCTGGTGCGCGGCGTCGTGCGCCGCATCTCCGAGGAGCATGTCAATGCCGAGCGCGCGGTGCAGATGGAGATCGGCGAGATCGGCGACAGCTTCGACGCCATGGGCGACGCCTATCTCGCCGCGCGCGGCGAGGACATTCGCGTGGTCGGCGCGCGGCTCATCCGCAACCTCACGAAGACGCCCTATGCCGCCCTGCAGCACGTCGCCGAAGGCAGCGTCATCCTCGCCGAGGAGCTGACACCGGCCGACACCGCGCTGATCGATCCGCACCGCATCGCCGGCTTCGCCGCGGTGCTGGGCGGGCGCGAGGGCCACACGGCGATCATGGCGCGGGCGCTGGAGCTGCCGGCGGTGCTCGGCGTCGCCGGGCTCTTGACCCAGATCGATCCCGGCGACACCGTGATCATCGACGGAGCCGAGGGCGCCGTCGTCATCAATCCCCGGCGCGAGACCATCGCCCGCTATGAGGCGCAGCAGCAGACGCTGGAGCGCGAGGAGCGCCAGCTCGCGCGGTTGAGGCGCCTGCCGGCAGTTACGCGCGACGGCATCGAGATCACGCTGGAGGCCAATCTCGAGCTGCCGCGCGAGCTCGACCAGGCGATGGCCGCCGGCGCACAGGGGCTGGGGCTGGTGCGCACCGAGTTCCTCTACATGAATCGCGAGGACCTGCCCGACGAGGACGAGCAGTTCGAGGCCTATCGCGGGCTGGTGCGCGGCATGGCCGGGCGGCCCGTCACCATCCGCACGCTCGATGTCGGCGGCGACAAGCTCGCCGCGCCGCTCACCGAGGCCGGCGGCGGCGAGAGCGCCAACCCTGCGCTGGGCCTGCGCGCCATTCGCCTGTCGCTCAGGGACCGGTCCCTGTTCGACGCCCAGCTCGGCGCCATCCTGCGCGCCAGCGCCGAAGGGCCGGTGCGCATCCTGCTGCCGATGGTCTGTTCCGTCGCCGAGATCCGCAAGGCGCGCGAGGCGCTGGGGCAGGTGGCGCGGCGGCTGAAGCGGCGCGGCGTCAAGATCAGCGATCCGCCGCCGCCGCTCGGCGTGATGATCGAGATCCCGGGCGCCGCGCTCGCCGCCGATGCGCTCGCCGCAGAGAGCGATTTCTTCGCCATCGGCACCAACGATCTCATCCAATACACGCTCGCCATCGACCGCACCGACGAGCAGGTAGCGGATCTCTATAATCCGCTCCACCCCGCGGTGCTGCGACTCATCCAGTTCGCCGTCGAGGCGGCGCTGCGCGCGCGCATCGGCGTCAGCCTGTGCGGCGAGATGGCCGGCGATCCGCGCTATACCGGGCTGCTGCTCGGCCTCGGCATCCGCGACCTCTCGATGGCGCCGGGCAAGATCGGCCGCGTCAAGCAGCGCGTGCGCACGCTCGACCTCGTCGCCGCGGGCCGCCGCGCCCATGCCATCATGGATCAGCTCGACGACGCCCGGATCGCCGGCCTGCTCGACGATTTCAATGCGCTGGCGTAAGGAACGTTGTCAGTTTTCAGTGTTCAGTTATCAGTCGTCGGTTCCAGATGACCTCGGCTTGCGACTGAGAACTGATGACTGACAACTGACGACTTCCTCCTCTTGCCGCAGCAAAGGACCGCTGCTATATGCGGCCTTCCGTCGCTTACCGCCTGCGAGGAGCGTCTCCATGGCCGCGCCCGCCGACTACAAGGTCGCCGATATCGCGCTTGCCGGCTGGGGCCGGCGCGAGATCACCATCGCCGAGACCGAGATGCCGGGGCTGATGGCGCTGCGCGCGGAGTTCGGCCGGACGCAGCCGCTGAAGGGCGCGCGCATCACCGGCTGCCTGCATATGACCATCCAGACGGCGGTGCTGATTGAGACCTTGACGGCGCTTGGCGCCAGCGTGCGATGGAGCTCCTGCAACATCTTCTCGACACAGGATCACGCCGCGGCCGCGATGGCCGCGCGCGGCGTCCCGGTCTTCGCCTGGAAGGGCGAGAGCGAGGAGGAATACGAGTGGTGCATCGAGCAGACACTGCGCGGTCCCGGCGGCTGGACGCCCAACATGGTGCTCGACGACGGCGGCGACGCCACCAAAATCCTGCATGACAAGCATCCCGACCTTCTCAAGGACGTGCGCGGCATCTCCGAGGAGACCACCACCGGCGTGCACCGGCTCTACGAGATGATGAAGGCGGGCGAGCTCAAGGTGCCGGCGATCAACGTCAACGACAGCGTCACCAAGTCGAAATTCGACAATCTCTACGGCGTGCGCGAGAGCCTCGTCGACGGCATCAAGCGCGCCACCGACGTGATGCTCGCCGGCAAGATCGCGGTCGTCGCTGGCTACGGCGATGTCGGCAAGGGCTCGGCCGCGAGTCTCAGGGGCCAGGGCGCGCGGGTTATGGTCACCGAGATCGATCCGATCTGCGCGCTGCAGGCGGCGATGGAAGGCTATCAGGTGGTCACCATGGACGAGGCCGCGCCGCAGGGCGACATCTTCGTCACCGCCACGGGCAACATCGACGTCATCACGCTCGATCATATGCGGCGGATGAAAGACCGCGCCATTGTCTGCAACATCGGTCATTTCGACAGCGAGATCCAGGTCGCGGCGCTCCGGAACTACAAATGGGAAGAGGTGAAGCCGCAGGTCGACGAGGTTGTTTTTCCCGACGGCAAGCGGCTCATCGTGCTGGCCAAGGGGCGGCTGGTCAATCTCGGCTGCGCCACCGGCCATCCCAGCTTCGTGATGAGCGCCTCCTTCACCAACCAGGTGCTGGCGCAGATCGAGCTCTTCGCCAACCGCGGCAAATACGAGAACAAGGTCTATGTGCTGCCCAAGCACCTCGATGAGAAAGTGGCGGCGCTCCATCTCGACAAGCTCGGCGTCAAGCTGAGCAAATTGACGCCCGAGCAGGCGGCTTATATCGGCGCCGGCGTGGACGGACCTTACAAGCCCGAACATTACCGTTACTGAGCCGGCGATTTTTTCGCCTGCCAAATTCTCATGATCGCGTCATAATCGGCGCATTGGCGAGCCTCGCGGGGTTGCCGCTCGTGGGGAAATGTTTGGCAGGTCAAGAGGTTACTCGTTGCGGCTGATGGCTTGGCTCGGCCTTGCCGGTCCGGCGGCGCTGTTGCCGGCGACCGCTTTTGCCGCTTCCCAAGAGGCCGGCGCGCCGCTGATCGGGCTCGGGCTCGGCGTTCTCACCGTTGTTCTGGGGGCAGGCATGGGGCTGGCGCGCGCACGCCGCCGCGCGCGCGCTCTCGCCGGCGAGCGCGACCGGCTCGCGCAAGCGTTGGGCGAGGCCGAGGCGGCGCTCGGCGCCTTGCCGGTGGCGGTCTGGCGCGCGCCCGCGGGCGCCGCAGGCGGGAGCTTTACCCAAGGCTCCCTCAAAGCGCTGGGCGACCGCCCGGCGGCGAGCCTCGCCGATCTCCTGGCGCGCGCCGAGCGCCAGGACGCGGCCGCGTTCGAGACCGCGCTCGAGCGGCTGCACGCCGAGGGCGTCGCCTTCCAGCAGAGCCTGCGCTTCGCCGACGGCCGCACCCAGCTCGACGCGGTCGGAAAGCGCGTCGGCGACGCCGATGTCGTCGCCTTCCTCGACGGCTCCAGCCGGCTTGCCGCCGCCGCCGAGCGCGCCCAGCTGCTCCAGCAGCGCGACCGGCTGCGCGCCATGCTCGACGCGCTGCCGCTGCCGGTCTGGCGCCGCGACGCCGATCTCCGGCTCGTCGACTGCAACCGCGCCTATGCCGCCGCGCTCGACGCGCCGGCGTCGAAGGTGTTGGCCGAGAGCCGCGAGATCGCCGCCGGCGTCATCGGCGACAACGGCCGCGCGCTCGCCGCCCGCGCCCGCGGCTCGGCGGTGCCGCAATCGGAAAGCCATCACATCGTCGTCGCGGGCTCGCGCCGGCTGATCGAGTTCACCGAGGCGCCGCTCGACGGCGCCGGCGACCTTCTCGGCTACGCCCGGGACTATACCGATCTCGAGAATATCCAGGCCGAGCTCGCGCGCCACATCGCCGCCCACGCCGACGTTCTGGAGAACGTCGCCGTTGCCATCGCCATCTACGGGCCCGACACGCGGCTCAGCTTTCACAACACTTCCTTCGCCAAGCTGTGGCGGCTCGAGGAGGACTGGCTCGCCACCGAGCCGACGCTCGACGAGGTGCTGGAGCGGCTGCGCGAGCGCCGGCGCATCCCCGAGCATGCGGATTTCCGCGCCTTCAAGCACCAGCAGCTCGCCATGTTCACCTCGCTGATCGAGCCGCAGGAGGAGCTGCTGCATCTGCCGGACGATCG
>JASHRZ010000238.1 GCA_030037055.1 Alphaproteobacteria bacterium | reverse complement strand
CTTCGAGGCGCGGGCGGTGATAGCGGCCGGCGACGAAGGCGAAGAGCACGCCCGGGCCGAGCAGCTGGCTGACGCCGAACAGCAGATTGTAGCCAAGGCTAAGGCCGAGCGAGAAGAGGATCTCGACGCGGTGGATGATGACGCCGCCTTCGGCGGCGATCGGCACGAGCCGATGTCCAGCCGCCAGCACGACCAGGATGACGCCAAGATAGATCAGCGACCGCAGACCGAGATAGCGAAGAAACCGCATTTGGCGGAAGCGTACGCCGGCGGCGCCGCTCAGCACAGCTATCTCGAACGTCGACAGCGTGCCGGCGATCAAGGCGCCATCCACAGCGCCGCGCAAATAGTCAGCGCCGCCGACATCCTCACCCAGCGCCAGCGACTGGCCATGGCCGAAGAGCGCGCCCAGCACCGTGCTGCTGAGAGTGATCCAGAAGATGAGGCGGAGCGCGGCGGGTGGCGGCATCGAGAGCGCGCTAGACCAGCAGCGCGCCTTCGAGGACCAGCAACCAGCGCTTGGTCTCGATGCCGGTGCCGCCGCTATAGCCGCCGAGCGCGCCGCCCGCGGCAAGCACGCGATGGCAGGGGATGAGGATCGGCAGCGGATTGCGTGCGCAAGCCTGGCCGACGGCGCGCGGCGCGGCGTCGAGCGCGGCGGCGAGCTCGCCATAGCTGCGCGTCTCGCCGTAAGGGATCTCGGTCATCAGCCGCCAGACGCGCCGCTCGAAATCGGAGCCGCGCGGCGCCAGCGGCAGGTCGAATTCAGTGAGCCTGCCGGCGAAATAGAGCTCGAGCTGGCGCTTGGCGCGGAGCAGCAGCCTTGTCGGTTCGCCGCTCGCGCGCTTGCCGCCCCAGTCGAGCGCGGCGAGCGCGTCGTCCTCTTCGAACAAGCTGAAGCGACCGAGCGGGCTTTCGAGCGTGAGCCGCGGCATTCAGCGCCTTCCGGCTAGATCGGCGGCGAGCGCGGCGGGATCGGCGAGCGGCGGCGAGCAGACAGCGCCCTCGCAGAGATAGGCAGTGGCACGGCCTTCGCTCTGGCCTTTGACAAAAGCGGGATGGCCGGCCGGAAGCGCCGCTTCGGGCGGCACCACCGAGAGCACTTTGTTCGGCAGTCCCACGCCCGCCACCGCGCGCAGCAGCGCGTCGGTATCGGCATCGCCGCGCCGGCCGCGGATGACGATCTGCAGCGCCCGCTGCAGCAGCTCGTTGGCGTTGATGAGCGCGGCGAAGCCGAAGACCTGGCGCTCGACGTCGCCGGCAAAGGTCGCGACGATGCGCTCGGCGCGCGAGCGATAGTCTTCCTTGCCGGTGAGATAAAACAGCCGCGCCAGCACCCCGGTCATGACGCCGTTGCCCGAGGGGTTGGGATTGTCATGTGCCGTCTTGGTGCGGGTGATGAGCGCCTCGGTGTCGTTGGCGGTGAAGAAATAGCCGCCGCCTTCGGAATCCCAGTAGTGCCGGTCGGCGATCGCCACCCAGCCCTCGGCGTGGGCGAGACAGGCGTCCTCGCCGGTCGCCTCGAAGAGCGCAAGCGCAGCGCGCGCCATGTTGGCGTAGTCGTCGAGCACGGCCGCGTGGCGCTTCTTGCCGGCGCGCCAGGCATGGAACAGCCTTCCCTCGCCGTCGCTCATCTCGGCGGCGATGAAGGCGAAGGCGTCCTTGGCAAGGTCGAGCCAGTCCGGCCGCTCGAAGACGCTGCCGGCGTTCGCCAGCGCGGCGATCATCAGCCCGTTCCAATCCGCCAGCACCTTGTCGTCGAGACCAGGATGAACGCGCTCCTCGCGCGCATGAAAGAGGATGGCGCGGCAGGCGGCGAGCTCGGCCTCGGTGGCGGCATCGGCGAGCGCGGGATGATGCAGTCGGTTGAGGATGGTGTGGCCTTCCCAGTTGCCCGCGGCGGTGACGCCGTAGAAGAGCTTGAAGCGCGCCGCGCGCTCGCCGAGCAGCCGGTCGATCTCGGCCTCGCTCCAGACGTAGAACTTGCCTTCCTCGTGCTCGCTGTCGGCATCGAGACTCGAGGCGAACGCGCCCTCCGCGGTCAGCATCTCGCGCGCCGTCCAATCGATGGTCTCGGCGACGCGCATCGCATGAAGCCCGTTGCTGTCGTCCTGCCACGCCAGGGTCAGGAGATCGATGAGCTGCGCGTTGTCATAGAGCATCTTCTCGAAATGCGGCACCAGCCAGCGAGCGTCGACGGAATAGCGCGCATAGCCGCCGCCGACATGGTCGTAAATGCCGCCTTGCGAGATGCGCTCGAGCGTGCGCTCGACGGCGGCGCGGAAGGGCTCTGCCCGCTGCCGCTTCCAGGCGCGCCACAGCAGCTCGAAGAGTCCGGTCTGCGGGAATTTCGGCGCGTCGCCGATGCCGCCGTTGACGGGATCAACCTCGCGCACCAGGCGCTGGGCAAGCCGGTCGGTGAGCGCCAGCGACAGCCCGTCGCCGCCCTGCGGCGTGGCCAGGCGCTGGAGCGCCTGCTTCAGCGCGCCGACATTCTGCGCCACCTTGTCGGGTTCGTTCCTATAGGCGTGGTGTACGGCGCGCAGCACCTCGGGAAAGCCGGGCCGGCCCCAGCGCGCGGTCGGCGGGAAATAGGTTCCGCCCCAGAACGGCTCGCCGCGCGGGGTCAGAAACATGGTGAGCGGCCAGCCGCCCTGCTCGCCCAGCAACGCCAGCGCGTGCTGATATATGGCGTCAAGATCCGGGCGCTCCTCGCGATCGACCTTGATCGGGACGAAGAGCGCGTTCATCAGCCCGGCGATCGCGGGATCCTCGAAGGATTCATGCGCCATGACATGGCACCAATGGCAGGCGGCATAGCCGACGGAGAGAAGGATCGGCTTGTCCGCCGCCGCGGCTTCCGCCAGCACGGCCGGACTCCAGGCCTGCCAATGCACGGGATTGTCCTTGTGCTGCAGCAGGTAGGGACTGGTTTCCTCGGCGAGGGCGTTGCGGTCCATGCAGGTCAAAGGGCGGGCGGGAGCGAGCACATTGCGTCGGGCGCCAGTCGACTATACTGTGGTGCCTGCGATTTGTGCTAACGTTATCATTGCGCCGCCATGCCCGCCGATCCTGCGCTTTTCTACCGCCGTCACGTCTTCTGCTGCACCAACACGCGGCCGCCCGGCCATCCCCGCGGCTGCTGCAGCGAGAAGGGCAGCGAGAAGCTGCGCAGCTACATGAAGGTCCGTGCCAAGGAGCTCGGCCTCGCGGACATCCGCATCAACGCCTCCGGCTGCCTCGACCGCTGCGAGCTTGGCCCGAACATGGTGATCTATCCCGAAGGCGTGTGGGACCACTATCGCAGCACGGGCGAGATCGACGAGATCCTTCAGCGTCATCTCGTCGAGGACGGCCGCGTCGAGCGGCTGATGCTGC
>JASHRZ010000237.1 GCA_030037055.1 Alphaproteobacteria bacterium | reverse complement strand
CATCGCGAGGCAATGCTGCGTGCGCATCTCCATGCCCATGTGCATCTCGTGCATTTCGAGCCGGGGCGGATCGAGTTCCGCCCGGCCCAGGGCGCGCCGCGCGACCTGCCGAACCGGCTGGGCCAGCTCCTAACGGAATGGACGGGCACGCGCTGGATCGTCGCCATTTCGGGCGAGGAGGGCGAGCCCAGCTTGCGTGAGCAGGCGGAGGCGCGCGATCTCTCTCTCAAGAACGAAGCGGCGCGGCATCCGCTGGTGCGCGAGGTGCTCGACACCTTTCCCGGCGCGCGCATCGAGGCGGTGCGAGAGCTTGCCCAGGCCGAGGCCGCGGGGGAGGCCGCCGACGGCGTCGAGGAGTCCGGCGAAGGAGATGAGTTCCGATGAAGAATCTCGGTCAGATGATGAAGCAGGCGCAACAGATGCAGGCCAAGATGGCCGAGATGCAGGCGCGCCTCGATCAGGTGGAGATGACCGGCGCCGCCGGCGGCGGGCTGGTGCAGGTGACGCTGAACGGCAAGGGCGAGGTGCGCAAGATCAAGATCGACAAGTCGCTGGTCGATCCCAACGAGGTCGAGGTCATGGAGGATCTCGTGCTCGCCGCCTTCAACGACGCCAAGCAGCGCGTCGAAAGCCATGTCGCGGAGGAGATGTCGAAGCTGACCGGCGGCCTCAAGCTGCCGCCGGGGATGAAGCTGCCGTTCTAGGGGGTCGTCAGTTGTCGGTTATCAGTTGTCAGTACGGCGCGCACCGCCCTCTGCTGACTGACAACTGATAACCGACGACTGGCAACTCTCTCATGACCGACCTCGACCATCTCATCCAGCTCCTTGCCAAGCTGCCCGGGCTCGGACCGCGCTCGGCACGGCGGGCGGCACTGTTCCTGCTCAAGCGGCGCGAGAGCCTGATGCAGCCGCTGGCGGCGGCGATGGCGGAGACGGCTCAGCGCGTGCGCGCTTGCTCGATCTGCGGCAATCTCGACACCGCCGAGCCTTGCTCGCTCTGCCGCGACGCCACGCGCGACGCCGGGCTCATCTGCGTCGTCGAGGACATCGCCGATCTCTGGGCGATCGAGCGCACCGGCGCCTATGCCGGGCGCTATCACGTGCTGGGCGGCGCGCTTTCGGCGCTGGAAGGCCTCGGCCCGGAGGAGCTGCATATCGACGCGCTCCTCCGCCGCTGCGGCGAAGGCAGCGTGCGCGAGGTCATCCTCGCGATGAACGCCACCGTCGAGGGCCAGACCACGGCGCATTACATCACCGATCGACTCGCCGGGACCGGTGTCCAGGTCTCGCGGCTTGCCCATGGCGTGCCGGTGGGCGGCGAGCTCGACTATCTCGACGAAGGCACACTCTCGGCCGCGCTTGCCGCGCGCCAGGTTCTGAAGCGGCCGGCTACTTGACCAGCCGCGGCAGCGGCGGCTCGGTCTCCACCGGCTCGGGCTCGGCTTCGAGCAGCAGCTCGTTTTCCTGGGCGTGGACGCTGTAGGTGGGGAGGTTGGGCGGCAGCGGCTTGTTGGGCTGGATGCCGAGCTTCGCCAGATTGCGCGCGCGGGGCAGCAGGCGCTGGTTCACCGACGCGGTAAGCCGGCCGAAGCTCTCGGCGGCGGATTTGAGCCCGCGTCCCAGGCTCGCCGCGTGGCCCAGCATCACCGCCATGCCGTCGAGCAGTGAGCGCGTGGTGTCGACGATCTTCTGCTGGCTCTCTACCTGGCGCAGCAAATTGATCTCGACCGAGGCGAGCGAGATGGCGCAATGGAGGCCCGCCGGCCCCGCCGCGATGATGTCCTTGGCGCGCGCCTTGCGCATGAAGTCGGGATCGGCGCGGTTGAGCTTCTCCAGCGCCGCCTCGTTGGGCAGATACATAACCGAGAGCACCCGCGCCATCTCGCCTTCGCGGCCGGATTGGCGCCAGGCGGCGAGGATGGCGCCGCGGTAATCCTTCTCGGCAAGCGCGCGCAGATGCTGGTTCATGCTGCGGGCGAGGTTGCGATAGGCCTCCGCCTCCGCCTCGCCGCCTTCGGCACGCGCGATGTCGAGGAGGAATTTCGACGCCTTGCAGTCGATCACCAGCGCACTGTTGCCGGGCAGGAACACCACCGCGTCGGGCCTGAGGCGCCGACCTTCCTCGTCCTCGGTCGCATATTGCAGCACGAAGTCGCGCTCCGGCTCGAGGCCGAAGGAGGCGAGCGTGTTGGCAAGGCCGATCTCGGCCGCCTGGCCCGCGCCGCCGGGGCTCGACAGCGCCTGCCACAGCGTGTCCACCGCGGCGCCTTTCTCCTGCACCTGACCGTGCAGCTGCTGCACCGCCTTGGCGATGTCGTCCACCTGCTTGACGAGCTGCTCGCTCGCCCGGCGCACGCGCTCCTCTGCCTCGAGCTTCGCATCGGCGCTCTCGCGCTTGTGGTCGTCGATCAGCTTCGAGGAGAGCTGCTGCGCAGTGGCCAGCACCGCGGCCTGCGCCGCCTGCAGGCTCTCGGCCCGGAGCCGCTCGAAATCAGCGATGCGGCGCTCGCCGTCCAGCAGCTGCTGGCGCAGTGCCGCCAGCTCGCGCTCGGCCGCGATCCGGGCGGCGACCGAGCGGCCGAGCAGCACCGCCAGAACGCAAGCCGCCAGCAGCGGCAGCAAGGCCACGCCGATCACCACACCGTCCATCGCGCATCTCCCCCGAATCCACGGCAATCGCATTTGCCCGGGTGTCGTCGACGGGAAAGGCTGATCACGGAGACACGGAGGTCGCGGAGAAGCGGTTGGCGGCGCGCTTTGCAATCGCCGTCTTCTCCGTGTTCTCCGTGCCTGCGTGGTGAAGACAACCCTGCCCCGCGAGCCCGGCCATACTACCAGGACGAAGCCGGAACGGAAGCCCGCCCGCGGGGTTGACGGGCGCTGCCCGATTGCATACCTAAGGCGGGCTTTACCCGGGATTTGCCACGACTCCAGAGATGGCCCTGCTGCCGATCATCACTGCGCCCGATCCGCGCCTCAAACTCGCCGCCGAGCCGGTGAAGGCGGTCGATGCCGTGGTACGGCGCCTCATGGACGACCTGCTCGAGACCATGTACGACGCACCGGGGATCGGCCTTGCCGCACCGCAGGTGGGCGTGCAGCGCCGCGTGCTCGTTGTCGATATCGCGCGCGAGGGCGAGAAGCCGCAGCCGCTAAAGATCGCCAACCCCGAGATTCTCTGGCGCTCGGAGGAGCTCGCGACCTATAGCGAGGGCTGCCTGTCGCTGCCCGAGCACTATGCCGATGTCTCGCGCCCGGCCAGGATCAGGCTGCGCTATCTCGACTACCAGAACGAGATCCGCGAGGTCGAGATGGAAGGCCTGCTCGCCACCTGCGTGCAGCACGAGATGGATCATCTCGATGGCGTGCTGTTCGTCGACCACCTCTCTCCATTGAAGCGCAACATCATCCTGCGCAAGCTCGCCAAGCTCAAGCGCCAGAAGACGGCGGAGACGGTCGGCGCGTAGCACCCGGACGCAAAAATGCTAGAAGCGACGCACGAGCCCGTCGACCGCCACCTCACCCTCCCAGCGCTGCGCGCCGGGTGCCTCCCTCTCCGCCCCAGGGGGCGGAGAGGGTTGGGGTGAGATGGGGCGACTTCGGGATTGTCTGCCGTCCACGCCAAACTCCGCCTCGCCTTCATGGGCACGCCCGATTTCGCGGTGCCGAGCCTGCATGCGCTCGGCGCCGCCGGGCACGACATCGCCGCGGTCTATTGCCAGCCGCCGCGGCCGGCCGGGCGCGGCCATCGGCCGACCGCCTCGCCGGTGCAGCGGG
>JASHRZ010000236.1 GCA_030037055.1 Alphaproteobacteria bacterium | reverse complement strand
GCATCACGGCCGCATTGATCGCCGTGAGCAGAGCGACCAGGCGAGCCGGCGTCGAACGGTTCGCTCGCACGGCCAGCTGGGCAAGCTCGCTCAGCACGAAATTGTAGCCGCCGATGTACCAGCGGGGCTCCAATCCGATCTTCTTATGCATGAGGCCGATCGTGCGCACGCCGCTGATGTAGGCATCGTCGAAGCGGCCGTCGAACAGCCGTGCCCAGTGCGAGCCCTGGGCCATCTTAAGGCGCGGAGTGTCGTTGCCGACCATGCGCGCCAGATGAGCCTCGCTCGCCACGTGCTGGTAAAAGCCGTCCAGGATCGCCGGCAACGCCGGCTCGACGACCTTCCAGAACTTGCGCAAAAGCGGCCCCGTTTGGTCGTTGATGCGCATGAAGCGCAGCCGCGTCTCGCGGTCGTGGCCGGTGTTGGCGTTTATTGCTTCATTCATGTCGTCCCCCATTCCTTCAGAGTGCTAAGGACACGGCTTCGATGCGCGCCCATCGCGATTGGCGATGCGACATCAATGGGGAATGAAAATGAAATGAATTTAAATTGCTCGACCGAATGACATCTGCCGGCAGATGCGATGCGCCTGGTATCAAATGTTATGCTCGCATCGCATGTGATGGAGCCGGCACGATCAACGAGGAACGGTGTTGTCGGGTGGTGCAGACGCCCTTAGAGCAATGCCTGATTTCCTGAACACACCGGCATCGGCTCCGCCGCGATCTTGGCCAGTCCTTGACGGTCCCGAATCATCAGTATGTTGTCGGCGAGATGGATCAATCCGTCGCGTCTGAACTCCGCGAGCGTGCGGCTGACGTGGACTTCCGACAATCCGGCGGCGTCGGCTAGTTGGGCGCGGCGCAATGGGAAAGGACACATCGTGTCATAGGCCAAGCCTCGTACCTTCAATCGTTCGAAGATCTGCAGGAAGAGAAATGCCAGCCGCTGAGCAGCTCCGGCGGTCGCAAGCAACGCCGAATGCGTATCGCTTCGCTGCTGGCCCTCGGCGCACAGCCCCATCAGTGCCATGCAGAGGTCGGGCAGCTCCCTCATCAGCTGAGGCAGCAGCTTTCCTTCGAGCACGCAGAGTCGGATCGGCGTCAGCGAGACAATGATGCTGTTCGTCCTGCCCGTCAAATTCGCCTGCAGGCCCGCAAGATCGCCTGGCAGAAGGACATCCACCATGTGACGAGTATTATCCGCCATCAGCCGATATCGAGCTGCCCACCCTTCGACTATCGTGTAGAGCTCCCCATTGGAAGCTCCGGCGTTTGCGATGATCTTCCCTTGACCGACGGTGATTTGTCTACGCCTCATCCGCGCTACGAATTTGAGCTCGTCTTGCGTCAGAGGGCGGAACATTCCCTTGCGTCGGAGCACGCAATCATCGCAACTCATCTCTATCATCGCAAACTTCCCTTGTCCATTTTCACAAAAGGATCGTCCCTCGGGTGTGCGCGCGGCCGTTGCAATTGAATTCCATCAATGGACCTACGGTACCGGGAAATGTGCCGCCAGAAAATCAAGGAGCAGGCGGTTGAAGCGATCAGCGCTGTCCAAGCTCGAAAGATGACAGGCCCCGCGGATCATCGCGTAGGTCGAGCCGGCAATCTCGTCCGCGATCTCGCGCGCCTGTTCCGGGTTGAATAGTCGATCGTGCTCCCCGCTGATCACCAGGGCGGGAATGCGAAGCGAGGCAAGGTGTCCGCGGCGGTCGAAGCGCGTCATCCCCCGGGCGATCCAGCACAGGGACGATCCTCGCAGGCGCGCCAGGACCTGCGACCACGCATCAAAGGCGGCGCGACCCGCCGCGCTCGCTCGGAAGGATTCATTGACGAGGTCGGACCAGGTCGCGCGCAATCGCTTGACCGGACCATCGTCCTGCTCGAGCAGCGCGATCCAGCCATTGACCGCCGCTGCCAGTTCGGGGCCGATAAAGGACGCCCTACTGTTCGCCACTATCATACCCCGGACGAGGTCGGGCCTATCGATCGCCATCTGCTGCGCGACCATTCCGCCCAAGGACAGGCCGCAGAGAATGGCCGGTCCGCCATCGAGGTGTTCGAGGAGGGCCGACACATCCCAAGCAATATCTTCGACCGTACAGACCGCTGCGGCAGGTTGCGATGCGCCATGCCCACGCAAGTCAGGCAAGATGACGCGATAGCCGATAGGGACCAGGGCGGGCAGCTGCGGAGCCCAGGAAAGCCCGTAATTGGTGAAACCGTGGAGCAGCACGATTGGCGGGCCCGCGCCAAGGACCTCGTAGTGCAGCGCACCGCGGCCGGATTCGAAAATCGCCATGTTTCGTATACCACTCTACGGTTTCCAGTCTCCAGCGGACACTGTGATTCAGATCTGGACGTTTTGTCAATCTCGTGGATAAATTGTCCAGAATCGAATGCGCAGCACCCAGAGGTGTCGAGCATGGCACAGCATGGCAAGCTGACGCGCCGAGCGCCGGATCGCGACGCCGACCAGCGGCTGCGGGTCATCGCCGACATCATCGGACCGCTGGCGCAGTCGGTCGGTCTACATTGCGAGATCGTCCTGCACGACTACCGGATACCGGACCGGTCCGTCGTCGCGGTCGCCGGCAAGGTCACTGAGCGGCGCGTGGGAAGCGCGATGTCCGAGATCGGCCTTTCCATCCTGGCTGAAGGCAGCGCCGCACGCCACCGCCTGAATTATTTGACCAAGGCACCCAATGGGCGGGTCATCAATTCCTCCACCATCGTGCTTCGCGACGGTAACCAGAGGGTCTTCGGCGCGCTGTGCATCAATCTCGACGTCACGGAGCTTCGGCGCGCCTCCGAGATCCTGAACGTGCTCGTCGGTGACGCCCCACCCCAGCCGACAACATTCACGCACGATATCCGCGACGTGATCGATGTAGCCTTGCGCGACGAGGTCGGCGGTCGATCTCCCGACAGCTTGTCGCGAAGCGACCGGCTTGAGATCACCCGCGCGCTCGACGCCCGCGGAATCTTCAATGTGAAGCGCGCCATGGGGCAAGTGGCCGCCGCGCTGGGGGTCTCGCGCGCCACGGCCTATTCGTTCCTCCAGCTGGTGCGGTCCGACAAGGCGAATGGGCCGACGATCGGCGCCTCCGCTGCGATCTTTCGCCGAGGCCGAGGTCGCGCAGCGGACGGATCGCAATGACTAGCACGCCCGAGAAGCGCCCAGACGCTGACACGGGTACGCCGGTTCTTGCCGTTCGAGGGTTACGCAAGGTGTTTCCGGGCGTCGTGGCTTTGGACGATGTGGATTTCGACCTTAGGCGCGGCGAGGTGCACGCTCTGCTCGGTGCCAATGGCGCCGGCAAAAGCACGCTGATCAAGATCGTCGCCGGCTTATATCAAGCGGATGCCGGCGAGATCCGCATCGACGGACGGCCGGTGGAGCTGCGTGATACCGAAACGGCGAGGGGCCTGGGCGTTAGCGTCATTTATCAGGAACCTGCCCTGGTGCCGAATCTCTCCGTTGCCGAGAACCTCTTCCTTGGCCGCGAGCTTCTCACCCCCCTCGGGCTGGTGGACTGGCGGCGCACGCGGGCGGAGGCGCGTCGGCTTCTGGACCGCCTCGGCATCGAGATCGCAAGCGACGCAAGGATATCGAGCCTCAGCGTCGGGCAGCGCCAGCTCGTCGAAATTGCCAAGGCGCTTGATATCGAGGCGAAGCTGCTCATCCTCGACGAGCCTACCGCGTCACTCAGCCAGGGCGAAGCCGAACGACTGTTCGCCCTCATCCGAAGGCTGGCCCAGTCCGGCGTCGGTATCGTCTATGTCAGTCACCGCCTGGAGGAAATCGCCTCACTGGTGAGCCGGGTGACCATTCTCCGCGATGGCCGATCGGTCGGCACCTATCCCGTCGACCGGCTCGATCGCCGCAAGGTCGTGGCGCTCATCACCGGTGATGAGCGCGCCTCGGTCAAAGGAACAGGCAAGGCGGGACGCGTGATTGGCGAGGTTTTGCTCGAGCTGCGCCGGCTCGGACGCCTCAACGAATTCGACGACATTTCCTTCACGCTGCGCCGCGGCGAGATTCTCGTGCTCACGGGCCTCGTGGGTGCCGGCCGGACCGAGCTGTTGGAGACCATCTTCGGCGCCCGTGCCGCCGGTACGGGCGAGATCCGCGTCGGCGGCCGTTCGGTAGCATTCACTAGCCCTCGCGACGCCATACGCAACGGCATAGCGCTCCTTCCCGAGGACCGCCGCGGCCAAGGCGTGGCCGTGGTCATGCCGGTGTTCCAAAACATCACGCTCGCCTCGCTCGGGCGCTTCGTGCGCCGATGCTTCCTCAGGCTCCGCGAAGAGCAGCAACACGCCAGCCGAATGATCCGAAATCTCGCGATCAAGACGCCGAGCCCCTTCCTGCGAGCTGGATTGCTGTCCGGTGGCAACCAGCAAAAGCTGGTTCTGGCGAAATGGCTGTCCACGCAGGCCGATATCTTCCTACTCGACGAGCCGACGCAGGGCGTGGATGTCGGCGCCAAGCAGGAGATCTATCGACTTATCCGCGAGATCGCCGCCGCAGGCAAGGGCGTGCTAGTGGTGTCGTCAGATCTCGAGGAGGTCCTCGAGATCGGCGATCGCATCCTGGCGCTGCGCCAGGGACGGATCGTTGGTGCATTCATCAACGACAATCTCGCGCCGGCGCGTCTCGTCGATGCCATTACGCATGGGCACGCGACATGACCGGACTCTCTGCCGGATCGACAGAAATCGGCCGACGAGTGGGCGTCGCATTTGCAAGGATCGATCCAGCGACAGTGGGGCCTAGCGTCGCTCTCGGCATCCTGTTCGCAGCGTTTTCGCTTCTAAGCCCCAATTTCCTGACGCGCAGCAACTTCACCAACGTCTTGGTGCAGAGCGCGCCGCTGCTCACCCTCGCCACTGGCCAGACCTTCGCGCTGCTGATGGGCGGGCTCGATCTCTCCCAAGGATCAATCGTCAGCCTGGTGAGCGTCGTTACTGCCGGCGTGCTCATGCAGCACGGCTTGTTGTTCGGGGCCGTTGCCGGCCTCGCCGCGGGCTTCGTTGTCGGGCTTGCCAACGGATGGTTGATCGGGCGCGCCTCCATTCAGCCCTTCATCGTCACCCTCGGCATGCTCTATATCGCGGCGGGGGCAGCGATGATCTATTCGGGCGGCTCCTCAATCTTCGGACTGCCGCAGCCCGACGTCGATTACTTCTTCTGGTTCGGCGGCGGATTTATCGGTCCGATCCCTGTCCCCGTCCTCATCGCCGTCCTGCTAATTGCCATGGCCCATATCACCCTCACCCGAACGCCCTTTGGCCGTCACGTCTATGCCATAGGCGGCAGCGAGACCGTCGCGGTGATGTCGGGCATCGATGTCGGGCGGGTTAAGGTCATCATCTATCTCGTCAGCGGCGGGTGCGCGTCAATCGCGGGCTTCATGATGAGCGGCCGCGTAATCTCGGGCCAGCCGCTGCTGGGCGCCGGCGACATTCTGCTACAGTCGATCGGCGCGGTGATCATCGGCGGGACCAGCGTTTTCGGCGGCCAAGGGGGCGTGCTGCGTACCGTGCTCGGTGTATTGGTCGTCGCGTTCTTGGTCAACGGTTTGAACCTCTTGGCTATCGATACCTTTGTGCAACGGGTCATCGTCGGCGCCATCATCATCCTGTCTGTTTGGGTGAATTCGTGGCGCCGGCGCCGACTGTAAAGGGAGAGCCGCGTCCGCCGGCTGCGGACGATCTTGCCTCGATAGAGGCGCAATGTGGAGAGTAACAAGATGCGAATTCGAAGCAGTTGGGTTCGCCCGAGCATAGCGGCACAAATAGCGGTGCTCGCAGGTGTCGGTCTTCCGGCAATAACGACCGTGCCCGCCGCGGGGCAGGCTCGGAAGGAGATTGCGGTCATGCTGCCCGCGGCTGGCGATCCCTATTTCAAGCTGAAGAGCTGCGGTTATTTGGAGGCTGGCAAGCAGGCGGGATACGAAGTCAATATTTACGACGCTGGCGGATATGGCAACCTCGATCGCCAAGTCTCGCAGATTCAAGACGTGATCCAGCGCAAGGTGGCCGGCATCGTCCTCGTACCGGCCAGCTCCGACGGCACCGTGCCCGCGGTCGAACAGGCGATTGCCGCCGGTATTCCAGTTTTGAACGACGGCATCGCGACGCACAGCGAGAAGGTGACGGGCTTCGTCGGCGAGCCGTCTTACGTCATGACCGAACTGCTCGCGTCTTATGTCGTCGACAAGCTCGGCGGCAACGGGGAAGTGGTGATGTTGTCCGGTCCGAGCGGTCTTGATCTCACCAAGCTACGGGTCAACGGCTTCAAAGACTACCTCGCAAAATTCCCGAAGATGAAGGTTGTCGCCGAGAAATTCACATCAACTGCTTCCGCTGAAGCGCTCAATACGATGCAGGATTTCCTGCAATCGCATCCGCACGTCACCGCGGTCTACACCTTCAACGGCCCCATCGCCATCGGCGCGGTCCAGGCGCTGCGGGCCGCCGGCAAGAAGCCCGGCGAAGTGCTCGTGGTGACCACGGATATGGAAGTCGAGACTGAACGCATGATCAAGGAGGGGTGGATCCAGGCGACCGTGGTCAGCCAGCCGGTGACCATGGCGAAACTCGCGGTGGAGCATGCTATCAACGCGGTCGAGAAAAAGCCGTTTCCTAAAACCGAGCTGACCCAGGCCTCCATGATCACGATGACTAACGTGAGTGACGTGGACCTGTCCGGCCAGGAGTGTGGGAAGTAGCTCGCCGGGAAGGCTTCCAACCTTCGTCGTATGGCCACCAGGTTCATCGGCTGCCTCCGGATCGTGCGTGCCAATCACGATCCGGAGACGACCGAATACCCCTGCTAAGCCCGCGAAATCTGCTCCCGGTCTCCGACTGGATTTGGAAGCGAAAAGGGGGCTATTTTTTGGCGCGATTTCACCTATCACCGCGGAACGAATAGCTACGCGCGAAATCGCTAGCCTCGAAACGGCAATCGAATTCGTCCTCGCACAACAGGAAGCTGGGTCCCGACCATAACTTGACCCCACACTGATAC
>JASHRZ010000235.1 GCA_030037055.1 Alphaproteobacteria bacterium | reverse complement strand
CCTGGATCATGAAATACTACATTCTCGACCTCTCGCCGGAGAACTCCCTGGCGCGCCGGCTGGTGGCGAGCGGCTTCACCGTGTTCATGATCTCCTGGCGAAATCCCGGTGCCGAGCAGCGCAACCTCGGCATGGAGGACTACCGCCGCCTCGGCATCGAGGCGGCGCTCCAGGCGATCGGCTCGATCTGCGAGGACGCCAAGGTGCATGCCTGCGGCTATTGTCTCGGCGGCACGCTGCTGGCGATCGCCGCGGCGCAGATGGCGCGCGACAACGAGCATCACCTCGCCAGCATCAGCCTGCTCGCCGCGCAGACGGATTTCAGCGAGGCGGGCGAGCTCATGCTGTTCGTCAACAGGAGCCAGGTCGCTTTTCTCGAGGACGCGATGTGGCAGCGCGGCTATCTCGACGCGCGGCAGATGGCGGGCGCCTTCCAAATGCTGCGCTCCAACGACCTCATCTGGTCCGAGGTGGTGCGGCAGTACATGCTGGGCATACGCCGGCCGCTCACCGATCTCATGGCCTGGAACACCGACGCGACGCGGATGCCCTACCGCATGCATTCGGAATATCTTCGCCACCTGTTCCTCGCCAACGACCTGGCCGAAGGGCGCTACCTGGTCGAGGGGCGGGCGGTTGCGCTCTCGGACATCCGCCTGCCGATCTTTGCCGTGGGCACCGAGAGCGATCACGTCGCGCCCTGGCGCTCGGTGTTCAAGATCCAGTTGCTCACCGATACCGACGTGACCTTCGCGCTCACGACCGGCGGCCACAATGTCGGCATCCTGGGCCTGCCCGAGCGCCGGCAGAGCTTGCCGGCCCGCTCCTACCGCATCGCGCAACGTCCCGAGCACGGGCACCATCCCGATCCCGATAACTGGATGGCGGCCGCGGACCGGCGCGAGGGATCCTGGTGGCCGGCCTGGATTTCCTGGCTCGGCGAGCGATCCGGCGGGGCGGTGCCGCCGCCAGGGCTTGGGGCGCCTGAAAAGGGCTACCCCATCCTGGGCGACGCCCCGGGGACGTACGTACTGCAACCGTGACCGCCGCGCCGGCGGCTGGGCGATATCCGCTCGCCTCCCGGCCGCGTCGTGCGAATAGGAGCTCAGACGGAGCGACATGGCGATTCTCGAAGGCGCTGTCATCGTCCTGCTGCTGTTGCTCAACGGCTTTCTCGCCATGTCCGAGATGGCCATCGTGTCCTCGCGGCGCGGCCGGCTCGAGCGACTTGCGGCCGGCGGCCGCGCCGATGCGCGGCTCGCCTCGGCCCTTGCGGAAGATCCCAGCCGCTTTCTTGCGGCGATACAGATCGGGATGACGTTGATCGGCATTCTTGCGGGTGCGCTCAGCGGCGTCTTGCTCGCCGACCGGCTCGAGGCCTTGCTCGATCTTTTTCCAGCGATTGCCGCTTACGGCAAGCCCGTCGCCATCGGCGTCGTCGTCGTGGTCGTCACCTATCTGTCGCTGATCATCGGCGAGCTTGTGCCGAAACAGATCGCGCTCAAGGAGCCGGAGGCGATTGCGGTCCGCATCGCCCGACCGGTGGCCTTCCTTGCCAAGCTGGCGGCGCCCGCTGGATGGGCGCTCGATCTCTCGACGAGGTTCGTCCTGAGCCTCATGGGGTTGCGGCCCGGTTTCGAGCGGGTGGTGACGGATGAAGACATCCAGAGCCTGATTCGCCGGGCTGAACGGTCGGGGGTGCTGCATAAGATCGAGCGGGAGATGGTCGAAGGGGTGCTGGACCTGGAGAACCGGGCGATACGAACGATCATGACGCCGAGACCCGACATCGTCTGGATCGACCTCGACGGCCCGAAGGAGGCGATGGTCAAAACGATCCGGGAATGTCCTTACGCGCAGCTCCTGGCGAGCCGCGGCTCGATCGACGAGATGGCCGGCGTCATCCGCAAGCAAGACCTGTTGGAGCAATTTATCGCCGGGGTCCCGCTCGATCCGGAACAGCTGCTGCAGGCGCCGCTCATGGTTCCGGAGGGGGCATCGATCCTGAGAACGATCGATTTCTTCCGAAAGACGCCGGTCAACACTGCCGTGGTCGTCGACGAATACGGCACCATCCAGGGGATCGTGACGCGCACCGATTTGCTCGAGGCGGTTGCAGGGGATCTTCCCGATATCGATGTCGAATCCGAGCCGAAGGTGACCAGGCGGGAAGATGGGTCGCTGCTGATCGATGGCGCGATCTCCATGTCCGACCTCGTAGGATTGGACGGCTTTCAAGAGCTGCCGGCCGGAGATTTCGTGACGCTTGCAGGCTTCGTGCTTGCCCGGCTCGGGCATGTGCCCAAGACCGGCGATCAGTTCGTTTGGCATGGCTGGCGCTTTCAGGTCGCCGCGATGGACGCCAGACGGATCGACAAAGTGGTGGTGCGGCCTGCGTGAACCCTGGCGCAGCCGCTCAGATGCTTCGATCCGCGCAGCGCAAAAATCGGCTGGGCTCCTTCATTATCGGGGGTTTATGCGCCGCTGCTCAGTTCGATATCGATTTTTTATGAGCGAAGGATCTTATCTTTAAGGACGGAGTAAACCTCCGTCAGCGTTTGATTCAGGTCAAAGCCGGTTCGAGCGCGCGGCCAATGGTTGCAATGTAGAACTGGGCCAAGCCTTCGCCCCGCGAAGGATGACGATCGGATGGAACAACTCGTGACCAGAGGGGCCGTCGTGAAGCCCTCTGCGGCGATCGCCGACGCGCCACCGGGTCAGCCGGCTTCGACCGGCGGCCCGGAGCAACGGCCGCCGCCTTGGCGCGAAGATCGACGCACGGCCGGCGCAGCCGCGCAAGCGATGATCGGGCTGGACACCCACCTGGTCCAGCTTTACCGCCGCTATGCCAGGCTTGCCGGGATCGGTGCTGCCGTGCTCGGCGCTATGGCATTGCTGGGCTGGATTGCGGGAGTGCCTTTGCTCACCAGTCTTAATCCGGCCTGGGTGTCGATGAAAGTGAATACCGCCGTCGCCGTGCTCGCGGCGGGTATCGGGCTGGTCCTGGCGACACCCAATGGCAATGATCAGCCTGCCCGAGCGGCAGCCGTCCGGGTCTGCGCCGGGTTCGTTGCGGCGATCGGCTTTGCCACCTTGGCAGAATACGTCTTCGGGCAGGGATTCGGCATCGACCAATTGTTGATCGTCGAGCCCGCTGGCGCGGTCGGGACGATGGTTCCGGGTCGCATGGCACCGGCGACGGCCGGCAGCTTTGCGCTGTTCGGCCTGGCGCTTCTGGCGCACGTCACAAGGCGCAGCGGTCTGGTATCGACGCCGCCGACGTTGCTGGTCCTGCTTTACTCGATGCTGGTGGTCACCGGATATCTGTTCGGCGCCACGGAGCTTTACTCGTTCGCAGGCCGCTTCACCTCGGTGGCGTTTCCGACGGCGCTGGCATTCCTCCTCCTCAGCACCGGACTTCTCGTGATCGGCTCGGAGCGCGGTGTGCTTCGTTGGCTGGCCAGCCCGAGATCCGGCGGCGTCATCTTGCGCCGGTTACTGCCGGTGATCGTGTGTGTGCCAGTGCTGATCCCATGGTTGCGGTTGCAGGGCCAGGCGGCAGGCATGTTCAGCACCGCGGAATTCGGCGCCGCCGTCGTCGCCGTCGCCAACGTCATCCTGTTGTCCTGCGTCCTCCTTTGGGCCGCAGAGCAACTCGATCGATCGGATGCGGCCCGACTGCGCGGCGAGGCCAGCCGCGTTGCCGCGCAATACGCACGAAGCCTGATCGAGGCAAGCCTCGATCCTCTGGTGACGATCAGCCCGCAGGGCAAGATCACCGACGTCAACAAAGCAACCGAAGACGCCACAGGCCGTTCGAGGAGCGAACTCATCGGCACGGATTTTGCGGATTATTTTACCGAGCCCGAGAGAGCCAGCGCCGGCTATAAGCAGGTTTTTTCGGCCGGTTCCGTCATCGACTATCCGCTGGCGATCCGCCATGCGAGCGGCAGGGTCACCGACGTTCTGTACAACGCCAGCGTCTATCGCGACGAGAAGGCCGAGATAGCCGGCGTGTTCGCGGCGGCCCGCGACATCACCGAGCGCAAGCGGGCCGAGGACCAGTTGCGGGCCAGCGAGCAGCGGTATCGCACGCTGGTCGATGCGATAAATGACGGTCTCATGCTCGTCGACGAGAACACGATCATAACTTACGTCAACGCAAACTTCGCCCAGATGCTGGGATATGCCGAAGCGGAGATCGTCGGCCATCCCACGCCGGAATTCATGGACGAAGCCACGGGCCGATTGATACCGGCCGCGGTGGAACGGCGAAAGGCCGGGATCGCGGAGCGATACGAGATCGCCTGGGTGCGGCGCGACGGCCGGAGGCTTCCGACCATGCTGTCCGCGCGGCCCATTTTCGACCAGGAGCGTCATTATCGCGGCTCGCTGAGCGTCGTCACCGATCTGACCGAGGCCAAACGCGCGGAACGGGAGCTGGAGAGATATCGCCAGCACCTCGAGGAGCTGGTCGAGACCCGTACGGCCGATCTGAGCAAGGCAAACGCCCTGCTGGAGGCTGCGAACAAGGAGCTGGAAGCATTTTCCTACTCGGTTTCGCACGATTTGCGGGCGCCGCTGCGGGCGATCGACGGCTTTTCCCGGATTTTGCTCGAGGATTATGCGGACAAGCTCGATGCCGAAGGCCAGCGGGTGGCCAATGTGGTGCGCGACAGCGCCCAAAAAATGAATCGGCTCATCGACGACATTCTGGCGTTTTCCCGCGTCGGCCGCGTCGAGATGGAGCGAGGGAAGATCGATATGGACGCGTTGGCGCACGCGGTGCTCAGGGATTTGGCGCCGCTCACGGCGGGACGCAAGCTGTCGGTGGAGATCAAGCCGCTGCCGCCCGCCTTAGGCGACCTGGCCATGATGGAGCGCGTCTGGACGAATCTTCTCGACAACGCCATCAAGTTCACGGGGCCGAAGGAGCCGGCGATCATCGAATTCGGGGCTCGGACCGAAGGCAAGGAGATCGTCTACTACGTCAGGGACAACGGCGTCGGCTTCGACATGCAATATGTGGAGAAGCTGTTCGGCGTCTTCCAGCGATTGCACGGCGTCGAGGAGTTTCCCGGCACGGGTATCGGCCTTGCCATCGTCAAGCGCATCATCGCCAGGCATGGCGGCCGCGTCTGGGCCGAAGGCAAGGTGAACGAGGGAGCCACGTTCTATTTCGCGCTGCCGGCGCAGGAGAAAGCAGATGGCTGATCCGGTTCAACAGGTCGAGATTCTGCTGGTGGAGGACAACCCCAGCGATGCGGAGCTGTGCGTCCGTGCGCTCAAGAAGCACAACCTCGCGAACAAGCTGGTATGGGTCAAGGACGGCGCCGAAGCGCTCGACTTCGTCTTCGGCACAGGAGCCTATGAAGGCCGTTCCGTAAGCGACAAGCCGAAGGTCATTTTGCTCGATCTTCGGCTCCCGAAAGTCGACGGGCTCCAGGTGCTTCGCCGCATCAAGGCGGATGATCGCACGAAGATCATCCCCGTGGTCGTCGTGACCTCGTCGAAGGAGGATCGCGACGTCACGGAAAGCTACAAGCTGGGGGTGAACAGCTACATCAGCAAGCCGGTCGGCTTTGAGGAGTTCGCGCAAACGATGAGCCGCCTCGGCCTCTACTGGCTGCTGATCAATCGGCCGCCGACCTAGGTCGCGGTCGGCCCCCATGGAAGCGGCGAAAGATCTGCGGATCCTGATCCTGGAGGACGTGCCGACCGATGCCGCCCTCGCGGAGCGCGAGCTGCGCCGGGCCGGGCTCAATTTCACGGCGCTCACCGTCGCCAGGCGCGAGGCCTTCGGCCGGGCACTGGACGAATTCGCTCCGGATATCATTCTCGCCGATTACAAGCTGCCGGACTTTGACGGCCTGTCCGCGGTCAGATCAGTGCGCGAAAAATCACCCGATCTGCCGGTCATCCTCGTCACCGGAGCGCTAAAGGATGAGGCGGCGCTCGAAGTGATCAAGGCGGGCGCCAACGATTATGTCCTCAAGGAGCGGCTGGTTCGGTTGCCTTTCGCCGTCCGCCGAGCCCTTGTGCAGGCCGCGGAGAGCGGAGCTCGGCGCCGGGCGGAGCGGGCGCTGAGGACATTGAGCGCCGGCAATGAGGCGTTGGTGCATGCCACCGACGCAGCGAGGCTGCTCGGTGATATGTGCCGCGTCATCGTCGAACAGGGTGGCTACCGGATGGCTTGGATCGGCATCGCGGAAAAAGACGAAGCCAAAACGGTCCGTCTGGCGGCGAGCGCCGGTCAGGACGCGCGCGACATCGAACGCGCCAAGATCAGCTGGGCCGACACCCCCTGGGGCCGAGGGCCATCCGGAACGGCGATCAGGACCGGCGCCGTGCAAGTGATGCAGGATCTCGCCGCCAATCCGGCTGCGGCCCCCTGGCGGAAGGCGACGCTCGAACATGGATGGGGCTCCGGCATCGCTTTGCCGCTCAGGGATCGATCCGGCGTGTTCGGCGCCCTGACGATCTATGCAGCCGAGCCGGATGCATTCAATCCGGAAGAGCAGAGCCTGCTGACGGAGCTGGCGGAGGATTTGTCCTTTGGCGTCACGGCGCTGCGCGACCGCCTCGAGCGCGATGCGGGGCTGCAGCGGCTCCAACGCAGCATGGAAGCGACCGTCGAAGCACTCGCCAGCACAGTCGAGCAGAGAGACCCCTATACCGCCGGTCATCAGCGGCGCGTGGCCAAGCTTGCGGCCGCGATGGCACGCGAGCTGCGTCTGCCGGAGCCGCAGGTTCGCGGGCTCTATCTGGCAGGGATCATCCACGACGTCGGCAAAATCCATATCCCGGCCGAAATCCTGATAAAACCCGGCAAGCTCTCGACGTTAGAATATCAGCTGATCCAGTCGCACCCGCAAGTGGGGCATGAAATCGTCAAGGCCGTCGACTTTCCCTGGCCGATCGCGCAGACGATTGTCCAGCACCATGAGCGCCTCGACGGCTCCGGATACCCGAACGCGATCACGGGAGATGGGATCATTCTCGAGGCAAAGATCCTCGCCGTGGCGGATGTCGTCGAAGCGATGATGTCGCATCGCCCCTACCGGCCGGCGCTCGGATTGGATCTGGCTCTCGCGGAGATCCGAAGGGGAAAGGGCCGGCTCTATGACGCGGCGGCGGTGGACGCCTGCGTTCGAATTCTCAGTGAGAAAGGCTTTCCACTCCCATGACGGCGCGAAAAACGCAGCCTCCAGTGCGAACGCCGCGCCGGAGGGGTCATGCGTCGGGCGCTGCGGCGACGATCGGGTGCCGGAAAACCCGCTTGACCTGGATCAATGTGGATGCGGCAGCGATCCGATGGAATGCACAGTCGACGACATGGAAGGCGCAGTGCCGTGTTCCTCGCTCTATTGATGCTGCTCCTGCTGCTGGGACTTTACGTCTTCTGCGCTGCGCTCGTGCAATTCTCCGAGGGCGTAATCGAGCCGCAAAGCTAGGGCCGTGATGACGCACGTCGTGACGGGCGCCGGAGGGGGGTTGGCGATCCCGCGAGCGGCGCTACGGGCCGTGCCGAAGGAGGCGGAGATGGCCGTTTACATACTGACGGTGCTGCTGGTTCTTTTGATCATTTATTTGTTTTATGCGGTGATCCATCCGGAGCGATTTTGAAGTCCTGCCGTCCCGATCGATGGAGGCTCCCATGACGGCGCAAGCATGGATGCAGATCGCGGCGGTATTGCTGATCGTCTTCCTGCTCAGCATCCCGGTGGGCCGCTATCTCGCGAAGATCGTCATGGACCGGAAGACCTGGTTCGATGCCGTCTTCGATCCGATCGACGACGCCCTCTATTTGCTGATCGGGCGGAAGGCGGCGAGCCAGCCGATGGACTGGCAGGCCTACACCTTCCACATGCTCGCCACCAATATGATCATGGCGGTCATCATCTATCTGGTCCTGGTGTTCCAGGACTACCTGCCGCTCAATCCGATGAAGTTCCCCGGCATGGAGCCGATGCTCGCCTTCAATACCACGATCAGCTTCATCACGAACACCGACTGGCAAAGCTATGGCGGGGAAACGACCCTCTCCAACTTCAGCCAGATGGCGGCCATCACCTTCCCGATGTTCACCTCGGCCACCACGGGCTTCGTCGTGGCGATGGCCTTCATCCGCGCGTTCGTCGTCAAGGATGGCGGCGCCAATCTCGGAAATTTCTATCGCGACCTGATCCGCTTCACCACTCGTGTGCTGATACCGGTCAGCCTGGTGCTCGCCGTGTTCATGGTCTGGCAGGGAGCGCCGCAGACCCTCGTTGCCAGCGTCACGGCGCATCCGATCCAGGGCGGTGAGCAGACGATCATGATTGGGCCGGTGGCGTCGATGGAGACCATCAAGCACCTCGGCACCAATGGCGGCGGCTTCTTCAACGCCAATGCGGCCCATCCCTACGAAAATCCGACCCCGCTGGCCAACACCGTGCTGATGGTCCTGATGGCGCTGTTGCCGAGCGCGCTGGTGGTGTGCTTCGGCGACATGATCGGCAACCGTCGGCAGGCTTGGATTCTCTACGGCGTGATGGGCGCCCTGCTGCTCGTGTTCCTGCCGATCACCGCCGTCTACGAGCAGAAGGGCACGCCCGCGCTGGCACAAGCGGGCATCGAGATGCAGCCGACAGCCGGCCAGCCCGGCGGCAATATGGAGGGCAAGGAGGTGCGCTTCGGCATCACCGAGAGCGCGCTCTTCGGCGTGATCACGACCAGCTTCACGACCGGCAGCGTGAACTCCATGCATGACAGCTTCACGCCGCTCGGGGCGGTGCCGGAATTCGTGGGGATGATGCTGCAATGCATCTATGGCGGCAAAGGCGTGGGCTTTCTCGCCGCTCTCGTCTACGGGCTCATCGCGGTGTTCGTGGCAGGGCTGATGGTCGGGCGCACGCCGGAATTCCTCGGCAAGAGGATCGAGAGGCCGGAGATCATCCTGGTCTCGCTCGCCCTCCTGATCCATCCGCTGGTCATCCTGGCGCCTTCGTCTTGGTCGATGATCGTGCCTTATGGCGTATCCTCGCTGAACAACGCCGCCATGCACGGCTATTCGGAAGTGCTCTATGCCTTTTCTTCCGGGGCCGCCAACAACGGCTCGGCCTTTGCCGGACTCAATGCCAACACGCCCTGGTACAATCTGGCCATCGGCATCGTGATCCTGCTGGGCCGCTATCCGCCGATCATCTTCATGATGGCGGTCGCCGGTTCGGTCGCGGCCAAGCCCACTCTTGCGGCCACGGTCGGCACCTTGCGGACCGATACCCTCAAATTCGGCATTTTCTGGTTTGGCACCATCCTGGTCGTCGGTGCGCTGACCTTCTTTCCCGCTCTCGTGCTGGGACCGGTCGCCGAGTTCTTCGCCATGAGGAGCGGCCTCGCCTTCTGAAACTCGTCGGCCTGTCCGTCTTGCCGGAGGAAAATTCGAGGTGGACGCTGAATCTCAAGTAACCCTGCGGAGAAAGTGGCGCCGCGCGGCGGACCGCAAGGCGGTGCCTTGGCACGCCTATGACGCGCAGTTGCTGTGGCAGGCGGCCCTCGGCTCCCTCGCGAAGTTCGATCCGCGGGTGCAGGTCCGCAACCCCGTCATGTTCGTCGTCTGGCTCGGTGCGCTGGTTACCGCGGCCTTGACGGTGGATCCGGCGCTGTTCGGACCGTCGCGCGCGAGCTCCGCCTATAACGGCGTGGTGACGTTGATCCTGCTGTTGACCGTGTGGTTCGCGAATGCCGCGGAGGCGCTTGCGGAGGGGCGGGGCAAGGCCAAGGCAGCGGCGCTGCGCCGGACCAAGACCGAGCTCATGGCCAACCGTCTCCTGCCGTCCGGGGAGACCGAACGGGTGCCCGCGACTTCGGTGCAAAAGGGGGATCTCGTCCGGGTTGAGAAGACCGAGATCATCCCGGCCGATGGCGAAGTGGTCGAAGGCGTGGGCTATGTCGACGAATCCGCGATCACCGGCGAGTCTGCTCCGGTGCTCAAGGAGCCCGGCACCGACATGTTCTCTTCCGTGACCGCCGGCACGGTGCTGATTTCGGATTGGCTGCTGGTTCGCGCCGCCGCCGACCCGGGCGAGAGCTTTCTCGACCACATGATTCGTCTCGTCGAGGGGGCCAAGCGGCAGAAAACGCCGAATGAAATCGCCCTGACAGTGCTGCTGGCGATCCTGACGCTGATCTTCGTCATCGTGGTGGCGGCGATGGCGCCGGTCGCGGCCTATCTCGAGGCGAGCATCAATGTGGCGGATTTGATCGCGCTGGTGGTCGCGCTGATCCCGACCACCATCGGCGCCCTGCTGTCGGCCATCGGCATCGCCGGCATCGACCGCACGATGCGGTTCAACGTCCTGGCGATGTCCGGCAAGGCGGTCGAGGCGGCGGGGGACGTGCGCACCTTGATTGTGGACAAGACCGGCACGATCACCATGGGCAGTCGCCACGCGACCGAGTTCATTCCTCTGCAGCATGCCAGCGCGAAGGCCCTGGTTCAGGTGGCCTATCTCGCCTCCTGTTTCGACACTACCCCGGAAGGACGAACGGTCGTTACCTTCGCCGAAAAGCTGGGCGCACGCAGCGACGAGCCGCTCGACCGGGCGCGGCGGCTCGATTTCTCGGCGGAGACCCGGATGAGCGGGCTGGATATGGAGGACGGCCGCATCATCCGCAAAGGGGCGGTCAGCGCAGTCGTGCACCATGTCGCCCATATGTTCGGCGCGCCGGAGCCGCCGGATCTCAAAGCGGCCGCAGAGGGCGTGGCGCGAAAGGGCGCCACGCCGCTCGCCGTCGCCGTTGGCGGCGACATCCTGGGGGTGATCGCGTTGTCGGATGTCCCGAAGCCCGGCATACGCGAGCGCATCGTGCAATTGCGCAATATGGGGATCCGGACGGTCATGGTGACGGGCGACAACCCCGTCACCGCCTTCGCCGTCGCCGCCCAGGCCGGGGTGGATGATTTCGTCGCGGAGGCAAAGCCCGAGGAAAAGCTCCGCCTAATCCGTCTCGAGCAGGCCCAAGGCCGGTTGGTGGCGATGACCGGCGACGGCACCAACGACGCCCCGGCATTGGCCCAGGCGGATGTCGGCGTGGCGATGCATTCCGGCACGACGCCCGCCAAGGAGGCGGCGAATCTGATCGATCTCGATTCGGATCCGACCAAGCTCATCGACCTCGTATGGATCGGCAAGCAGATGCTGATCACGCGCGGGGCGCTGACGACTTTTTCGATCGCGAACGACGTGGCCAAGTATTTCGCGATCATCCCCGCGATGTTCATTGCAGCGCTGCCGGGCCTATCGGCCTTGAACGTCATGGGGCTGGCGACGCCGCACAGCGCGGTCCTGTCGGCGCTCATCTTCAATGCGCTGATCATTCCGCTGCTGATTCCCCTGGCGCTGCGCGGCGTTCGCTTCCTGCCGATCAGCGCCGAGCAGATGTTCTACAGGAACTTGATGATCTACGGGATCGGCGGGCTGACCGCGCCGTTTATCGGCATAAAGCTGATCGACTTCTGTCTTTCGCTGGTGCTTTGAGGAGGTGGCGGCATGCTGGGCATCCTGTTGCCCGCCTTGCGGGCGTCGCTGGTCACTTGCGTGCTCTGCGGCATCGCCTATCCCCTGGTGGTGACCGGGCTCGGACAGGGGCTGCTGCCCTTCCAGGCGAATGGCAGCTTGGAGACGGCGCCCGACGGCACGATCCTCGGCTCGCGTCTCATCGGCCAGGAATGGGCCGGGCGGGAGTGGTTTCACGGCCGTCCCTCGGCGACCACGGACACCGACCCCAACGACCCGACGAAGACCATCGCTTCGCCTTACAACGCCGCCAGCTCGACCGGGTCGAATCTCGGTCCAACCAGCAAGCAACTCATCGATCGGCTGTCCGGAGATCGCGCGGGGCTCGAAAAGGCGCAACCGGAACTCGCTGGCAGATCTCTGCCCGCCGACATGCTGACAGCATCAGGCTCCGGCCTGGACCCTGACATCAGCCCGGCTGACGCCGCTCTACAAGTCGCCCGCGTGGCGCAGGCGCGCGGCGTTCCGATCGCGGAAGTCAACGCGCTGGTGGAGCAGCACATTACCCCCCGCAGCCTTGGCGTGTTCGGCGAGCCGAGGGTCAATGTGCTGGCTCTGAATCTGGCGCTGCAGGCCGCCTCCCCGAAACACTGACCCGCAGCCGCGCGACGCCGGCCCCGACGTTTGCTAGACTGCGACCGCGCGCCCGAGGGAGGAAGATATGGCGATCACGCTCGCCGGCGATATTCGCTACGACGTGGCGATCGAAGACGTCGCGTACCAGCACCAAGGCGACCGTGCGCTCTTGGCGCGGCTCTACCGGCCGAGCGGCGCGGGGCCCTTCCCGGCGGCGCTGCAGATTCATGGCGGCGCCTGGGTCAACAAGGACCGCACCGACAACGACTACATCGCCAAGGCGCTGGCGGAGCGTGGCGTGGTGGTCGCCGCCATCGATTTCCGCATGCCGCCGGAAGCGCCTTATCCTGCTTCACTCGCCGACATCAATCTGGCGACGCGCTGGCTCAAGGCGCGCGCCCGGGATTATGGCAGCCGGCCCGAGCGGGTCGGCATCTTCGGCACCTCGAGCGGCGGGCATCAGGCGCTGCTGGCGGCGATGCGGCCCGCGGATCCCCGCTACAGGGCGCTGCCGCTGGCCGAAGCGCCGGAAGTCGATGCCAAGCTAGCGTTCACGATCTCCGGCTGGGGCGTGCTCGACCCGGTGCTCCGCTATGGTCTCGCCAAGCGGGTGAGCAATCAGGATCTGGTCCGCAGCCACGACGCCTTCTGGGGCAGCGAGGCGGCGATGAGCGACGGCAGCCCGCCGGCGATCCTGGCGCGGGGCGAGCGCGTGCATCTGCCGCCGGCGCTGCTCTTCCAGGGCGATGCCGATGAGTGGGTTCCGACCGAGGTGGCACGCGGGCTCGCCGAGGCCTGGCGCCGGGCAGGCGGCGTTGCAGAGCTGGTGCTCTTTGAAGGAGCCGGACACGGCTTCATGACCGGCAAGCCCGACGCGCCCTATGCCGGCAAAGCGATCGCGGCGATGCGGGACTTCATCCGCCGGCACGCTGACTGAGCGCGCCGGCGGAGAGCTCGGCTAGGGCACGATGCGCCAGGAACCGTCAGGCTGCTGGCACACCCTGCCGGAAGCCTTGAGGGCCCGCCCGTCCAGATTGATCGTCTGGTGAAACTCGCGGCAATTCCCGGCTGGCGCGGCTTGCGGCGGTGCGGCGCTGGCGGCCGGCGGGTAGGAGGGCGGTGGCGGCGGCGCGCCGCTGGCGGTCGGGTCGTAGGCGGCCGGCGGCGGATAGGCCGGAGGCGGCGGATAATACGCGACCGGCGGGTAATAATAGGCGGGCGGGTAGTAGTAAGGGTAGGCCGGCCAGGGATAGCCCAGGGGAAAGCCAAAGGCGTTGAAGCCAAAAAAGAAGCGGTCGCGGAAAAACCCGGGACCGTGAAAAAAGCCGGGACCGTGAAAAAAGCCGGAACCGCGAAATCCGAACCCCCGATCCGCCTGCGCCGGGCTGAGGGCGCCGATCCAGGCCAAGAGACCGAAGGCGATGCCGAGAGCCAGTCTCGGGATCGCGCCGGCAGCTCGTGTCGTGGGCATGGATGCCTCCCGCTATCGCGGCCTATCCTACACGATCGCCGTCCCGATCGTCGCGTTCACAAGAATGCGAGGGGCCGCAGAAGGGAGGTGCGTCCGTCAAGACGCGGTCCTGCGCACCGCTGCTCAGAGCGTGTGAAAGAAGGACCGCAGATCCAACCTGCGTCCTTCGACGGCCAACCCGATCGCTCGCTCTGCGAGCGAACCCTAGGGGCCGAGCGCAAAGCGCTCGGCCGGGTTGAGCGCGCACGGCCTCATCGGCGATGCTAAAACGCTGCGATCCCCGTCTGGGCGCGGCCGAGGATGAGGGCGTGGATGTCGTGCGTGCCCTCGTAGGTGTTGACGGTCTCGAGATTCATCACGTGGCGGATGACGTGATACTCGTCGACAATGCCGTTGCCACCGTGCATGTCGCGCGCCATGCGGGCGATGTCGAGCGCCTTGCCGCAGGAATTGCGCTTCAGCATCGACACCATCTCCGGGCTCGCGCGATGCGCGTCCATGAGGCGGCCGAGGCGCAGGCAGGCCTGCAGCCCGATGGCGATCTCGGTCTGCATGTCGGCGAGCTTCTTCTGGATGAGCTGGGTCGCGGCGAGCGGCTTGCCGAAGGCGGTGCGGCTCAACGTGTAGTCGCGCGCGGCGTGCCAGCAGAACTCGGCGGCGCCGAGCGCGCCCCAGGCGATGCCGTAGCGCGCATTGTTGAGGCAGGAGAAGGGGCCTTTGAGGCCGCTGACCCCGGGCAGCAGATTCTCGGAGGGCACGAAAACGTCGTCCATGACGATCTCGCCGGTGATCGAGGCGCGCAAGGAGAACTTGCCTTCGATCTTGGGAGTCGACAGCCCCTTCATGCCGCGCTCGAGGATGAAGCCGCGGATGCCCTCGTCCTCGGTCTTGGCCCAGACCACCATGGTGTCGGCGACGGGCGCGTTGGAGATCCACATCTTGGCGCCCTTGAGCACGAAGCCGCCCTCGACCTTGCGCGCGCGGCTCGTCATGCCGCCGGCATCCGAGCCGTGATCGGGCTCGGTCAGGCCGAAGCAGCCGACATGTTCGCCGGTGGCAAGCTTTGGCAGGTATTTCTGGCGCTGCGCCTCGGTGCCGAAGGCGTAGATCGGATACATCACCAGCGAGGATTGCACGGACAGTGCCGAGCGATAGCCGCTGTCGACGCGCTCGATCTCGCGCGCGATGAGCCCGTAGCAGACATAGCCGACATTGGTGCAGCCGTAGCCCTCGATGGTCGGGCCCAAAAGGCCGAGCGCGCCCATCTCGCTCATGACCTCGCGGTCGAAGCGCTCCTCGCGAAACGCGCTCTTGACCCGTGGCATGAGCTTGCCCTGGGCATAGGCGCGGGCGGCGTCGCGCACCATACGCTCGTCCTCAGACAGCTCCTCCTCGATCAGCAGCGGGTCCTGCCAGTCGAAGAGCGGCCCGGCTTTGCGCTCGCTCTGAAGGGCGGCTTGCGGCGTCATCGGCGCCTCCTCTGCTCGGCTCAGTCGTCGGGAATGACGGCGGTCGACTCGATCTCCACGCGCGCGCGGTCGGCGACGAGAGCGGCGACCTCGACCAGCGTCATCGCCGGAAAGCTGCGGCCCATGATGTCGCGATAGGCTGAGCCGATCTCGGCGATGCGCGCGACATATTCCTTCTTGTCGAGCACATACCAGGTCATGCGGGCGACATGCTCGGGCCTGGCGCCGGCAGCCGCCAGCACCGCTACCGTGTTGGCGAGCGCCTGGCGAATTTGCGCCACGAAATCGTCGCTCTCGAACTGCTCCTGGGCGTTCCAACCGACCTGGCCGGCGACGAAGACCATGGTGCCGCGGCCGACGATGCCGTTGGAATAGCCTTTGGGCCGGGCCCAGCCCGGCGGGTTCACCGGACGCAACGCGCTCATTGCCGTCTCCCGCTTGCCGCGCCCCTCATAGGGCCAAAGCGGCCGGCGGGCAACCCTCCCGCGCCGCGGCGGCTGCGGTTATGCTGACACCTGCGAGGGAGGAAGCGGTGGCCGGCAGGCGCGAGGTGATCTTCGAGTTCATCCGCATCGGCGGCGCGGTCAAGGTGACGGCGGTCGACGGCGCCACCGGCATCGAGGCCTCGATCGTCGGCAACCCCGCGGCGGGCGAGACGGCGCTGAAGCGCCTGGCGCGGCGCAAGCTCGATTACGTCCTCGCCAAGCAGGCGCACGCGAAGCCAGGCGATACCTGACTGGCTCAAGTATATCGCGGAGCCCTTTCCCCCGGAGGTGCATCGGCCTCCGGTCGACGAGGCCGTGCGCTTTGCACGCGCAGCGCGATACCGCAGGCTCGCCTGGGGACGCGAAGCATCCTCCAGCCCGCGCGGCGGATCTACGAAAGGGCGGGTTTCCGCCTCCAGCGCGAAGAGCCACATCACAGAGCTTCGGCCAAGATCTTATCGGCGAGTTCCGGGAGCTGAAGCTTTGATGCGGCAAGTCCTTATCCGCCCTTCAGGGCGGAGAAGGAATTAGGCGGAGGCGGCTCTGCACGCTCGCACGGCTGGAATTGAAGCGCATCGAAGGCGATTTCGCGGGTGCTGAGGCGGCCTTCTTCGCGGGGCGGAGGGAGAGGGAACTGGTCCGCCGACCTCTCCCCGAGTCGGCCTTGTCCTTGGCAGCCGGCAGCGCCTACCTTGGGCGGCGCATGGCCTATTTCCTGCAGCAGCTTATTAACGGCCTGACGCTCGGCGCGATCTACGGCCTGATCGCCATAGGCTACACCATGGTCTACGGCATCATCGGCATGATCAATTTCGCCCATGGCGAGATCTACATGATCGGCGCCTTCGTGGCGCTCATCACTTTCCTTGTGCTCGGGATGGTGGGGGTGAGCTACGTGCCGCTGGCGCTGCTCGTCATGCTGCTCGCGACCATGCTGTTCACCGCCGCCTATGGCTGGACGGTGGAGCGGCTGGCCTATCGGCCGCTGCGGCATTCCTTTCGCCTCGCGCCGCTCATCTCGGCCATCGGCATGTCGATCTTCCTGCAGAACTACGTGCAGCTCTTGCAGGGCGCGCGGGTCAAGGCGCTGCCGCCAGTGGTGCAGGGCGGCTTCACCTTGATGCAAAGCGGCGGCTTCAGCGTCGAGGTGAGCTGGCTGCAGATCTTCATCCTGCTGCTCACGCTGGCGCTGATGGCGGGGTTCAGCCTGTTCATTGCCGCGACGCCGCTCGGCCGCGCGCAGCGCGCCTGCGAGCAGGACATGACCATGGCGGCGCTGCTCGGCGTCGATGTCGACCGCACCATCTCCACCACCTTCGTCATCGGCGCCGCGCTCGCCGCGGTCGCGGGGTTGATGGTGACGCTCTATTACGGCGTCATCGACTTCTTCATCGGCTTCCTCGCCGGCATCAAGGCCTTCACCGCGGCGGTGCTGGGCGGCATCGGCTCGCTGCCCGGCGCGATGCTGGGCGGGCTGCTGATCGGTCTCATCGAGGCGTTCTGGTCGGGTTATTTCTCGGTCGAATACAAGGATGTCTCGGTCTTCGTCATTCTCGTGCTGGTGCTGATCTTTCGCCCGACCGGCCTGCTCGGCCGGCCGGATGTGGAGAAGGTGTGATGGCGCGCGAGGCGCCGCCGCTGGCGCGGCGCGGCGCCTGGCCGGCAAGGCTCGCGGAGGCGGCGCTGGCCTCGGGC
>JASHRZ010000234.1 GCA_030037055.1 Alphaproteobacteria bacterium | reverse complement strand
CGCGGAGCTTCGACCGCGCGGTCATCGATCTGCCGGCGGGCGCGCGCGTGCTCGACAGCGCGGCGGCGGACGGAAGGCTGGTGGTGCGCATCGGTCTTGCCGAGGGCGGCCAGCAGCTGATCCTGATCGATCCCGCGAGCGGCGTACGGCTTGGGACCATCGAGCTGCGGCCGGCATTGGGCGCCACGCGATGAATTTCGGCAGCGACAACGTCGCCGGCATCGCGCCCGAGATCCTCGCCGCCATCGCCGCCGCCAATGTCGGCACGGCGCCCTCCTATGGCGACGACGCGATCACCCGGCGCCTCGCCGCAGCCGTCGCCGCGCTCTTCGAGCATGAGGTGTCGGTGTTCCCGGTGGCGACGGGAACCGCAGCCAATGCGCTCGCGCTGGCGACGCTGACGCCGGTCTGGGGCGCGATCTATTGCCATGAGGCATCCCATGTGCAGACCGACGAGTGCGGCGCGCCCGAATTCTTCGCCGGCGGCGCCAAGCTCGTGGCGCTGCCCGGCGCCGATGCCAAGCTGACGCCCGCGGCGATCGAGGCGGCGCTGACCGAGCGCGGCGTCGTCCATCACATCCAGCCCGCCGCCATCAGCATCAGCCAGACGACCGAGGCTGGCACCCTTTACCGCCCGGCGGAGATCGTCGCGCTGGGCGCGTTGGCGCGCCGCCACGGCCTCGCTCTCCATATGGACGGCGCGCGTTTCGCCAATGCCGTGGCGGCGCTCGGCTGCAGCCCGGCCGAGCTGACCTGGCGCGCCGGCGTTGACGTGCTGTCGCTCGGCGCCACCAAGAACGGCGCGCTCGCCGCCGAGGCGGTGGTCTTCTTTGACGCCGCCAAGGCCGAGGGCTTCGCCTATCGGCGCAAACGCGGCGGCCATCTCGTCTCTAAGATGCGGTTCCTTTCGGCGCAGCTCGAGGCGTATTTCGCTGACGGGCTGTGGCTGCGCCACGCCGCCCATGCCAACCGCATGGCGGCGCTGCTCGCCGCGGGCCTCGCCGCGCTGCCGGGCGCGCGGCTCAGGCATCCGGCCGAAGCCAACGAGGTCTTCGTGGAGCTGCCGGAGCGGACAATCGTGGCGCTCGGCGCCGCCGGCTTCGGCTTCTACCGCTGGGGCGGCGCGGGCTCGGCCTGCTTGCGCCTCGTCACCGCCTTCGATACGCGCCAGAGCGATGTCGAGGCCTTCATCGCGACCGCGCGCGACGCCTGACGCTCGGATAAAGAAATCATAAACTCTGCCACGCTTGGACGCGGACTCGGACCGCGCCGCTTCGTTTCGCCGGCGCATCGACCGCACCGGCGCACGCCCTTCTGCTCGCCAGGTCGGCGCTCGCGCGCGCCGGTTCGCGCCCGCTCGAGCGTCCGACTGCGATCCCGCCGCCACAAAATCGCAAAAAAAATCGTCCCGGCGTGAATTTTCCCTTGCATCGCTGCGCGGTGAGCGTATGTATCGAAATCACGACGCACTCGCACGTGCCTATGGCCCTTGTGGTTATGCAACGACGTAACGCGTCCTTTTTGGCAGAGCCGGTCACTGTGGGCCGGTCCCGAGAGGGAGGTCGATATGGTTGCAATCGCACTCAGGGCCGCAGCGCCCTGGCCTGACGAGACACCTCGCTTCATCAGGGCTGCGCGCGGCAGCGGCGGCCGAGGCGCCAACGAACCCAGCAGTCAGATCTAAGCGAGCTTGTCCGGACAGGGCGGATCGCCCCCGTGCACGGACAGAAGCTTCGCTCCACCACCCTCCGGACTTGGAGGGGAGCGGTAGAGCGCGCCGGCGAGGTGAGCCGCCGACGCGCGCCCCGACGACAGGACACCCAGCAGAAATGAAGAAGAAAATCGACCGAAAAATCGAGCGTAACCGCAAGATCGAGAGGTTCCTCGCGGAGAAGCAGCCGCTGACACCCTGCCTCGTCATCGACCTCGATGTGGTCAGCGAGGCCTATCAGCTGCTGCGCACCTACATGCCCATCGCCAAGGTCTACTACGCCGTCAAGGCCAACCCCGCCTGCGACGTCGTCGACCTCTTGCGCGCGCTGGGCTCGGCCTTCGACGTGGCCAGCCGCGGCGAGATCGATCTCTGCCTCGGCCTGGGCGTGACCGCCGACCGCCTCTCCTTCGGCAACACCATCAAGAAGGAGCGGGACATTGCCTACGCCTATGAGAAGGGCGTGCGGCTCTTTGCCTTTGACAGCGAGGACGAGCTGGAGAAGCTTGCCCGCTCGGCGCCGGCGGCGCGCGTCTTCTGCCGCATCCTGGTCGACGGCACGGGCGCGGAATGGCCGCTGTCGCGCAAGTTTGGCTGCGCCCCGGAGATGGCGGTGGAGCTGCTGCGCCGCGCCAAAACGGCGGGGCTCGACCCTTACGGCGTCTCCTTCCATGTCGGCTCGCAGCAGACGAACCTCGACCAGTGGGACAGCGCCGTCGGCCGCGCCGCGACGATGTTCTCGCTGCTGGCCGAGACCGACATCAACCTGCGCATGGTCAATATCGGCGGCGGCTTTCCCGCGCACTACCGCGGCGACGTGCTCGGCGTCGAGCGCTATGCCCAGGCGGTGATGGCGGCGATCACCCGGCATTTCGGCAACGACCTGCCGGAGATCGTCGTCGAGCCCGGCCGCTCGATCGTGGGGGATGCCGGGGTGATCCAGAGCGAGGTGGTGCTGATCGCGCGGAAGGCCCTGGGCGACGCCAAGCGCTGGGTCTATCTCGATATCGGCAAGTTCAATGGGCTCGCTGAGACGATGGACGAGAGCATCAAATACCGCATTCGCACGCCGGCCGATGGCGGGCCGAGCGGGGCGGTGGTGCTCGCCGGGCCGACCTGCGATAGCGCCGACATTCTCTACGAGAAGACCGAGTACCGGCTTCCGCTGGCGCTCAAGGCCGGCGACAAGGTGCAGATCCTGTCAACCGGCGCCTACACCGCGAGCTACGCTTCGGTCGGCTTCAACGGCTTCTCGCCGATCAAGACCTACTGCATCTGAGGCGGCGGGACCGGCAGGAAAGGGCGGCGCGGCGGATCGGCCGCGCTGCCAGCACTTCGTTCAGCAACTTCTGCTGCATGGCGGCGACGAAGGAGGGGAAGTCCTCCACCTGCATCAGGAAGCCGCCCTCGCCGCCGACCACGTTCTGGTCGTAGTAACCGTCGAGCCAGGGTTCGTGCTTGAGGATGGCGAGCCCGTTGATGGTAATCCCCTCGGCAACGAGCTGGTCGCGGATTTGCTGCGGCGGCGGCCCGATGTTGGCCATGCCGTCGCCGGAGATGTCGATGACGCGCCGCGCCGCCTCGTCGGGCAGACGCGCCAACGCGCGCTCGGCGGCGGCGAGCGCGTCGCCAATGGCGGTGAGCCCGCTCGAGCTGCGCGGACTCGCCCGTACTTTGGCGGCAAAGCCGCCGGCGCTGGCGGCATCGCTGACGCGCGTCCAGTCGACGGTCACCACCTGCTTGTCGCGATCCGACCATTCCATCACCAGCACGTCAATGGCGCCGTTTCGGCCGCCGCGGATCGCGTCCACCAGCGGCGCGGCCTCGAAGGCCCTGGCGATGCCTTCATGCTGCAGCGCGTATTCCTCGGCATCGACGCTTTCCGACACGTCGACGGCGAGCACCAGGGCGAGGTCGACCTTGGCGGCATGGGCCGGCAGCGCCACCAGGCCGACCGCGGCCGGGAGAAGAAGCGCGATGGTACGAACGAGCGGCATTGGGCCTCCGTGGCCGGAGACTATGGAAGGCAGAATTGGTCAATTCTATGGCGCTTCCAGCCGGCGCGCGCGGAGGGTTGCCGCCTGTGCTGCGCTCTCGCCATAATCGCGGCCGTCCCCTTGTTCCCTGGAGCGAAGAGGCGAGAATGCGCTCAGCACCTGTCGTCACCGCCATGGCCACGCTTCTGCTTGTCGCCGCCGTCGATCCCGCGCGCGCCGCGGACAAGGAGCCGCCGGCCTGCGCCGCCCTCACCTTCCGGCCGGTGCCTTCCGGCCTTTCCGACGGCGAGCAGAATGCCGGGCTCTATAAATCGCGCTTCGGCCGAATCGAGGTGATGGCGACGGTGAAGAACGGCGAAGCGGTCGACTACGTCGTCAACGTCAACGGCAAGCCTCCCTCCGCCATCGCCGGAACCTTGCCGGCGAGCGTCGCCGCCTGCGCCAAGGCGAAGCGGCTCGGTGGCGTCGGCAGCCCGCCGGAGCACTGCATCGGCGACCGGCTGGCCGTGCTGATCGATCACACCGGCGCCCAGCGCTACGTGCTGCTCTACGCCCATCGCGGTAACGAATGGCATTTCTGCAGCGCCGGAGGTGCCTGAGCAAACTCCCGAAGGGAGTTTGTCCAGGGCGGCGATAGCGGTTGCAGAGGAGCCGGCCGACCGCTTTGCGGTCGGCCCCAGAGCGTTCGATCGCAAAGAGATCGAACTGGTTGTCCGG
>JASHRZ010000016.1 GCA_030037055.1 Alphaproteobacteria bacterium | reverse complement strand
TCGCTATCGTAGCGCGCGCCCGGATCCGACGGCAGCGTCCGCCAGAACGCCTCCGCCTGCTCCCAGGCGGCGCCCTTGGGCGCGTGCGGCCGGCCCCTAAGATAGGCGAAGGTGGTGTCATCGGGCGCGATCAGTCCGGCGCGCGCCCCGGCCTCGATCGTCATATTGCACACCGTCATTCGCCCTTCCATCGACAGCTTGCGGATGGCGCTGCCGGCATATTCGACGACATGGCCGGTGCCGCCGGCGGTGCCGATCCTGCCGATGATGGCCAGCACCAGGTCCTTGGCGGCGACGCCGAAGGGGAGATCGCCCTCGACGGTGATGCGCATGTTCTTGGCCGGCTGCTGGATCAGCGTCTGCGTCGCCAGCACATGCTCCACCTCCGAGGTGCCGATGCCGAAGGCGAGAGCGCCGAAGGCGCCATGCGTCGCGGTGTGGCTGTCGCCGCAGACGATGGTCATGCCGGGCTGGCTCATGCCCTGCTCTGGGCCGATGATGTGGACAATGCCCTGTCGAATGTCGTCGATGGCGAAATAGGGGATGCCGAACTCCTTGACGTTGCGCTCGAGCGTCTCGACCTGGAGCCGGCTCTCAGGCTCGGCAATGCCGCGGCTGCGGTCGGTGGTCGGCAGGTTGTGATCGGCCACTGCGAGGGTGAGCTCGGGGCGGCGGACCTTGCGGCCGTTGGCGCGCAGGCCCTCGAAAGCTTGCGGGCTCGTCACCTCGTGCACGAGATGCCGGTCGATATAGATGAGGCAGGTGCCGTCCGCCTGACGGTCCACCGCATGGCTTTCCCAGATTTTGTCGAACATCGTGCGCGGTCCTGCCATCGTTCCCACTCCTGCCCTCGCCTCGCTCTCCCCGGGGAGAGCGGCTACTGCTGCTCCGTCTCGATGCCTGCCTGCGCGGCCTCGGCGGCCTCGCGCTCGCGCTCGGCGATGCGCGCCGATTTGCCTTTGCGGCCTCGGAGGTAATAGAGCTTGGCGCGGCGCACCGAGCCCTGGCGCACCACCTCGATGGCGGTGATGCGCGGCGAGTAGAGTGGAAAGACGCGCTCGACCCCCTCGCCGTAGGAGATCTTGCGCAAGGTGAAGCTGGAGTTGATGCCGGCATTCTTGCGCGCGATGCAGACGCCTTCGAAGGCCTGCGTGCGGCGATGCGGCTTCTCCTCCTTCGCGCCCTTCTCCGGCTTCTCTGTCGCCCGGTCCTCTTCGACCACGACGGTGACGCGGACCGTATCGCCCGGCGCAAACTCCGGCACCGGCCGCCGGGCCAGTGCCTTCTTGATCTCTTCCTGCTCAAGCGTCTGCATGACGTTCATGGCATCACCTCCGGCTAAGACCCCGCCCGACCGTGCCGGGCGCAGTATTGTTCCCATAGATCCGGGCGACGCTGGCGTGTCGCCGCCTCCGCCTGCGCCTCGCGCCAGCGGCGGATCTCCTCGTGATGTCCCGAAAGAAGCACCTCCGGGACCGTGCGACCCTGCCAGCTCTGCGGCCGGGTATAGTGGGGATATTCGAGCAATCCCCGCGCGAAACTCTCCTCCGCCAGCGCACCGGCGTCGCCGACCACGCCCGGCAGCAGCCGCACGCAAGCGTCGATCAGCACGATCGCCGCCGGCTCCCCGCCCGACAGCACGAAGTCGCCGAGGCAGATCTCCTCCATCGCCCGCGCCTCGATGACCCGCTCGTCGACGCCCTCGAAGCGGCCGCAGAGCAGCCGCACTCCGGGCCCCGCCGCGAGCGCGCGCACCCGCGCCTCGTCCAAGGGCCGGCCGCGCGGCGAGAGATAGATCAGCGGGCCCGGCCCCTGTGCACCCGCCACCGCAGCGTCAACGATGTCGGGGCGCATCACCATGCCGGGGCCGCCGCCGAATGGCGCGTCGTCGACGGACCGGTGTTTATCGCGCGCGAAAGCGCGGATGTCCACCGTCTCGAGCCGCCACAACCCCTCGCGCAACGCCTTGCCGGCGAGCGAATGGCCGAGTGGCCCGGGAAACATCTCCGGAAAGATCGTCAGGACGGTTGCCGTCCACGCCGCCGTCATGGCGTCTCTTCCTCGCCTTTCTCCGCTTCGACCGGCCGGTTGTCGAGCAGCCCTTCCGGTGGATCCACCACCAGCCTCCCGCCGGCAATGTCCACCACTGGCACCACCGTTTCGGTGAAAGGCACCATCACCACCCCGCCATCTTCCTCCTCGACCTCGAGACTGTCGCCGGCGCCGAAATCATGCACCGCGCGCACCCGGCCGAGGATGGCCCCGTCCTTCAGCACCACGGCGAGCCCGATCAGATCGGCGTGGTAATACTCCTCCTCGGCGGGCTGCGGCAGCGCCGCCCGCGGCAGGAACAGTCGCGTCCCTTTCAGCCGCTCGGCGGCGTCGCGGTCGGCGATGCCGTCGATGCGCGCGATCAGCATGCCGCGCACCGCGCCGGCGATCGTGAGGCTGAGACGGCGCGCGCCGCGCTCGTCTTCGAGCGGCCCATAGGCGGCAATGGCGGCAGGATCGGCGGTAAAGCTCTTCACCCGCACCTCTCCGCGCACGCCATGCGCCCCTGTGATCACGCCCATCAGCACGCGACGCCCCTCGCTGGCCGCCACGTCAGCGCCTCAGGCTCAGCCCTGTGCCGGCGCACCGGCCGCTGCTTCGCCCGCTGCCGAAGCAGCCTTGGCGCGCTCCTGCGCCTTGGCGCGCGGCGCCGATTTCTTTGGCGTCTGGCGGATGGCCGGCTTAGGCCCGAGCCCGGCGTCGCCGAGGAAGCGCTGCACCCGCTCGCTCGGCAGCGCGCCGACCTTGAGCCAATGCTGGATGCGCTCGGGCTTGAGCACGACGCGGTCGGCGCGGCCCTTGTCGAGCATGGGGTTGTAGGTGCCGAGCTTTTCAATGAAGCGGCCGTCGCGGGGACTGCGCGAATCCGCGACAACGATGCTGTAGAACGGCCGCTTCTTGGTGCCGCCGCGGGTCAAGCGGATCGTGAGGGACATGGGTCTCCTTTCGTGAGATGCGTGGTCATTCGGGCGGATGGCGCACCGCCTCGATGCGGTTGCCGTCGGGATCGATGATGAAGGCTGCGTAATAATGGGCGTGGTAGTGCGGGCGAAGCCCCGGCCTGCCGTTGTCGCGGCCGCCGGCGGCGAGCGCCGCGCGATAAAAGCCATCGACCGCTGAGCGGCTCGGTGCGGCGAAACAGACATGGCCATTGGCGGCGACGGCGCCCCGGGCGCGCCCGATCCAGAACGGCAGCGCCTGCTCCTCGAGCGGCGCCGTCAACGGCCGCCCATAGCCGGAAGCCGTGTCGAGATCGAATCGGCGCGCGAGGTTCAGCGGCGCCAGCGCCGCGTCGTAGAACGCGCGGGCGCGCGCAAGGTCGGCGACCTCGATCGACACATGATCGATCATCGGCCGAAGCCTCCGCCGCCGCCCGGCAGCAACGCGCCGATGCCGTGGCGCATCAGGCCCTTTTTCCCGAGCTTGTTCATCTTCTTCATCATGCTCGCCATGTCCTGATACTGCTTAAGCAGGCGATTGATCTCCGGCACGGTCGTGCCGGAGCCGGCGGCGATGCGCAGGCGGCGCGAGGCGTTGAGCAGCTTGGGATTGCGCCGCTCGGATTTGGTCATCGAGGAGATGATCGCTTCTTGGCGCTTGATCATGCGGTCGTCGATCTTGGCCTCTTCGAGCTGCTTCTTCACCTTGTTGATGCCGGGCAGCATGCCCATGACGCCGCCCATGCCGCCCATCTTGCGCAGCTGCTTCAGCTGCTGCGCGAGGTCGTCGAGATCGAAGCCGCCTTTCT
>JASHRZ010000233.1 GCA_030037055.1 Alphaproteobacteria bacterium | reverse complement strand
AGATTCTCGGGGTTGAGCGCTTCCTCGCCGTCGGGCGTCTTCCGCCGGGCGGGAGTCACCGGGAAGATCGCGATGAGCGGAATGCCCAGCGCCTGCGCCTCGCCCGCGGCGTCGACCAGCGCCGGGATCGACAGGCGATCGACCCCCGGCATGGAGGCGACCGGCGCGCGCGCGGCCGGCTCGTCATGGACGAAGACCGGCCATATGAGATCGGCCGGGCTCAGCCGGTGCTCGGCGGTGAGACGGCGCGACCAGTGGTCGCGCCGGTTGCGGCGAAGCCGGATGCGGGGATAGGCGCCAAGGGGCTGGACGGGCGAACGGGTCAAGGGGCGGCCTCGGAGCGATTGAGCCTTGTAAACTATACCACTGCGCCGCGGAGGGCACGGGGGAATAGGGTTCACAAGGCCTTGACCGGCCTTTCGTGAGAGAGGCTCATCTCGAGCCGGCCGGGCGACATCGCCGCATATAGGCCGAACGGATCGCAGGAACGAAACCCCCGAGGCGACCGGCCGTTGTCGCTGGGGGCATTCGCGGGCAGAATGCGCCGTCCGGGGCGGCGGCCCCGCAGCAAGCGAGCAACGGGAGAGCAAAGCTCATGGCCGATCCGATCCTGCGCAGCGGCATCTTCCTCGCGCCGTTCCACCCGACCGAGGAGGACCCGACGCTGGCCATCCGCCGCGACCTCGATCTCATCGAATGGCTCGACCGGCTGGGCTACGAGGAGGCGTGGATCGGCGAGCACCATTCGGCGGGGTTCGAGATCATCTCGTCGCCGGAAGTCTTCATCGCCGCCGCGGCCGAGCGCACCAAACGCGTCCGGCTCGGCACCGGTGTGGTGTCGCTGCCCTATCACAACCCGCTGATGACCGCGAACCGCATCATCCAGCTCGACCACATGACCATGGGGCGCGTCATGTTCGGCGCCGGGCCGGGGCTCCTCACCTCGGACGCGATGATGCTTGGCATCGATCCCCTGCAGCAGCGCGACCGCATGATGCAGGCGCTCGACGTCATCCTGCGCCTCTTCCGCGGCGAGAGCGTGAGCGAGACCACCGACTGGTACACGCTCAAAGAGGCGAAGCTGCATCTGCTGCCCTACACCAGGCCTTATCCCGAGGTCTGCGTCGCTAGCACGGTGACCCCCTCGGGCGGACGCGCTGCCGGCACCTATGATCTCGGCATGCTCTGCGTCGCCGCGACCCAGCCCGACGGCTTCGACGCGCTCGCCGTCAACTGGAACACGGCCAAGGAGATCGCCGCCGAGCATGGCCGCAAGATGGACCCGGTGCGGCTGCGGCTCGTCGGCGCGATGCACATCGCCGAGACGCGTGCGGAGGCGCGCCGGAACGCGGAATTCGGCTTCCACAAATGGTTCGACTATTTCCAGCGCATCAACCCCGCGCGCTTTGCGGCGCTGCCGAAAGGCGACCCGCTCGACATCCTCATCGCCTCGGGCGCCATCGTCGTCGGCACGCCCGAGGACGCGATCAAGCAGCTCGACCGGCTCTACGCCAAGCAGGGCGCGTTCGGCTGCTTCCTGCAGCTCGCGCATAACTGGGCCAGTTGGGAAGGGACGAAGAAATCCTACGAGCTTTATGCGCGTTACGTCGTGCCGCATTTCCGCAAGGCGAACGCCCATCGCGTGCAATCGCTGGAATGGACGACGGCGCACAATCAGGAGCTGATGGCGCTGAGCCAGGCGGCGCAGCAAGCCATGTTCGACAAGCACAAGGCCGAGCGCGAGGCGAGGGCGAAAGCGAAAGGGCGGGCGGCGGAATAGGCGCAACGCTTTGCCTCGCGCCAAGCCATCGCTATCATCCCGCGCGCATGGATTTCCAGCTCAACGAAGAGCAGCGGGCGATTCAGGGGACGGCGCGGGACTTCGCCCTCCGCGAGTTCCGGCCGCAGGCGGCGCGCTGGGACGAAGAGCAGATCTTCCCGGTGGACGCGTTGCGCCAGGCGGCGGCGCTGGGCTTTGCCGGGATCTATGTCGGCGAAGCCATGGGCGGCTCCGGCCTTTCCCGGCTCGATGCGGCGCTGATCTTCGAGGAGCTGGCAACCGGCTGCGTCTCCACCTCAGCCTATCTCTCCATACACAACATGGCGGCGTGGATGATCGACCGCTTCGGCGACGAGGCGCAGCGCCGGCGCTTCGTGCCGAAGCTCGCCAGCATGGAGCATTTCGCCAGCTATTGCCTGACCGAGCCGGGGTCGGGCTCGGATGCCGCCGCGCTCAAGACGCGGGCGGTGCGCCAAGGCGACCATTACATCGTCAACGGAAGCAAGGCCTTCATCTCCGGCGCCGGCACCAGCGACATCTATGTCTGCATGCTGCGCACCGGCGGCGAGGGGCCAAAAGGCATCTCCTGCCTCGTCGTCGAGAAGGGCACGCCGGGCCTCGCCTTCGGCAAGAAGGAGAAGAAGCTGGGGTGGAACAGCCAGCCGACATCGATGGTGATGTTTGAGAATTGCCACGTGCCTGCGGCAAACCGCCTGGGCGAGGAGGGCGACGGCTTCAAGATCGCGATGATGGGGCTCGACGGCGGCAGGCTGAACATCGCCGCCTGCTCACTCGGCGGCGCGCGCGCCGCGCTCGAGGCGGCGCGCACCTATCTCGGCGAGCGCGCGCAATTCGGCAAGAAGCTCGCCGAGTTCCAGGCGCTGCAATTCCGCCTCGCCGATATGGCGACCGAGCTCGATGCGGCGCGGCTGATGGTCTGGCGCGCCGCCGCCAGCCTGGATTCCGGCGATCCCGATGCGGTGATGCATTGCGCCATGGCGAAGCGCTTTGCCACCGATGCCGGCTTTGCCATCTGCAACGAGGCGCTGCAGCTCCATGGCGGCTACGGCTATCTCCGGGATTTTCCGCTCGAGCGCTATCTGCGCGACGTGCGCGTGCACCAGATCCTCGAAGGCACCAACGAGATCATGCGCGTCATCATCGCCCGCCGCCTGCTTGCCACCGATCGGGGATCATGACCGCGACCGACGAGATCCTGGTCGAGCGCCGAGGCGGGCTCGGCATCATCACGCTGAACCGCCCCAAGGCGCTCAACACGATGACGCTGGCCATGTACCGCGTCTTCGACCCGCAGCTCCTGGCGTGGGCGCGCGAGCCCGGCGTCCATGCGGTCGCGGTGCGCGGCGCCGGCGAGCGCGCCTTTTGCGCCGGCGGCGATGTGCGGGCGATCTACGAGCAGCGCTACCACCCCGGCGGGCCCGACGACTACAAGGCGGATTTCTTCCGCGAGGAATATCGCCTGATCCAGCGCGTCCACCGCTTCCCCAAACCCTACATCGCGTTGTGCGACGGCATCACCATGGGCGGGGGCTGCGGCATCTCGATCAACGGCTCCCATCGCGTGGCCACCGAGCGGACGATCTTCGCCATGCCGGAGGTGCATATCGGGCTTTTCCCCGATGTCGGCGCCAGCCGCTTCCTCAACCTCTGCCCCGACCGGATCGGCCGCTACCTGGCGCTCACCGGCACGCGCATCCGCGCCGCCGACGCGCTCTATTGCGGCTTTGCTACGCATTACGTGCCGCATGCGCGGCTCGGCGAGCTCACCGACGCGCTGGCGGCGCTTGACTGGCGAGCGGGCGTGGCCGCGCAACTGGTCGATGCGGTGATCGCGCGCCTTGCCGCCGATCCCGGCCCGGCGGTGCTGCCGGGGCTGCGGGCGGAGATCGGCCGCTGCTTTGCCAGCGCCTCGGTCGAGGAGATCACCGCAGCGCTCCGGTGCGAGGAGGCGCCCTGGGCCAGGGAGGCGCTGGCGCAGATCGAGCGCGCCTCGCCCGTGAGCCTCAAGATCGCCTTCCACCAGCTCGAGCTGGGGCGCGGTATGGACATCGAGGCGGC
>JASHRZ010000232.1 GCA_030037055.1 Alphaproteobacteria bacterium | reverse complement strand
GCAAAGGCGATGAGCTCGGGCCGGCGCGCCATCGTGCCGTCGTCGTTCATGATCTCGCAGATCACGCCGGACGGGTTCAGCCCCGCAAGCCGGGCGATGTCGACCGCCGCCTCGGTATGGCCGGTGCGCACCAGCACGCCGCCGTCGCGCGCCGCCAGCGGGAAGACGTGGCCCGGCGTGACGATGTCCTCCGGGCCCTTGCTGGCGTCGATGGCGACCGCGACGGTGCGCGCGCGGTCGGGGGCGGAGATGCCGGTGGTGACGCCCTCGCGCGCCTCGATCGACACGGTGAAGGCGGTCTGCAGCCGCGAGGTGTTAAGCTGCGGCATCAGCGGCAATCCCAGCTGCTCGACGCGCTGGCGGGTGAGCGCAAGGCAGATCAGCCCGCGGCCGTGCTTGGCCATGAAGTTGATCGCCTCGGGCGTCGCCATCTGCGCGGGGATGACGATGTCGCCCTCGTTCTCGCGGTTCTCGTCGTCGACCAGGATGAACATGCGGCCGTTGCGCGCGTCATCGATGATGTCCTCGATCGGCGAGACGACCTCGACGAAGCTCATGCCAAATCCTTTCCGAGCAGCCTTGCGACGTAGCGGGCGAGCAGGTCGATCTCCAGATTGACGCCGTCGCCGGGCTGGACCGCGCCGAGCGTCGTCTTCGCCTGGGTGTGCGGGATGATGTTCACGCCGAAGCGCCGCCCCGCCACTTCGTTGACGGTGAGCGAGACGCCGTCGAGCGCCACCGAGCCCTTGGGCGCGATCGCTTTTTCGAATTGCGCCGGCACTTCGACGACGAGACGCAGGCTGTCGCCCTCGCCGCGGCGCGCGAGGATCTCGGCCACGACGTCGACATGGCCCGAGACCATGTGGCCGCCCAGCTCGTCGCCGAGCCTCAGCGCGCGCTCGAGGTTGACCTTCGTGCCCTCGCGCCAGCGTCCGAGCGTGGTGCGGGAGAGCGTCTCGGCCGAGGCCTGCACCGCAAACCACCCTTCGCCTGTTCCGGTCACGGTGAGGCAAGCACCGGCGCAGGCGATCGAGGCGCCGGGCGCGATCTCGCGCGTGTCATAGGCGGTGGCGATGGTAAAGCCGGTATCGCCGCCCGGCGTCACCGTGCGCACCCGTCCGACATCGCTGATGATGCCCGTGAACATGGCGGTTAAGGTAGAGCTTCCGCCCCCCGCTGTCACGGTGGGCGCCGTCCGGCAAGCTCCGTGGCATCTGAACGACCGAGGGCCTACCGCCGCCGCAGCGTCTCCAGCACGTCCTCGCCCACCGTCTCCAGCGACAGGCGCTCGAAGCGCGGCGCCTCGGCGACATGCGTGAGGCCGAATCCCGCTACCGCGGGAATGCCATCGCCGCCGATCAGCGACGGCGCGTGGAACCACGCGAGCCGGTCGACGAGCCCGGCGCGCAGCAGCACCGCCGCCAGCGTCGAGCCGCCTTCCACCAGCACCCGCGTCAGGCCGCGCCGGCCGAGTTCGCGGAAGGCGGCGTGCATATCCACCATATGCGCCGGCGTCGCCGGCACCTCGATCAGCTCGACGCCGCATTGGAGCAGCGCCTCGCGGCGCGCCGCATCCCCGTGGCGCAGCGTAATGAACCAGGTCGGCACCTGGCGCGCCTCGGCGACGACGCGCGCGGTGAGCGGCACGGTGAGCCGGCTGTCGAGCACGGTCCGCAGCGGACTGCGATGGTCGAGCCCGGGCAGCCGGCAGGTCAGTAGCGGGTCATCGGTGATCACCGTGTTGCTGCCGATCATCACCGCGTCATGGCTCGCGCGCAACAGATGCGCGCGCTCGCGCGCGAGTTCGCCGGTGATCCAGCGGCTCTCGCCGATGGAGGTGGCGAGCTGGCCGTCGCGCGTGGTGGCGAGCTTCAGCGTGACCAGCGGCCGCCCCTGGCGCAGCCGCAGGAAGAAGCCGGCATTGACCTCCTCCGCCGCTTCGGCGCAGAGCCCGATCTCGACCGCAACGCCGGCCTCGCGCAGCCGCGCCACACCTTGACCCGCGACGCGCGGATCGGGATCCTCGATCGGGATGGCCACGCGGGCGATGCCGGCGGCAATGAGCGCGTCGCTGCAGGGCGGCGTCTTGCCCCAATGGCAGCAGGGCTCGAGGCTGACATAGGCGGTGGCGCCCTGTGCCTCGGCGCCGGCGCGCTCCAGCGCTTCCGTCTCGCCATGCGGCCTTCCGCCCGGCTGGGTCCAGCCGCGGCCGACGACGCGCCCCTCCTTGACCAGCACGCAGCCCACAGCCGGGTTGGGCCAGACCGAGCCCAGCCCGCGCCGCGCCAGCGCCAGCGCCGCCTGCATATGGCCGCGATCGTCCATTGCCGGCTATCGCTTAGAGCGCGCTTGCGCCGGATCGGCAGGTGCGTCCTTCGACCGCTCGCTACGCTGGCGCTCAGGATGAGGAAATTTCAATGCCATAAACGACTTTCCTCATCCTGAGCTGGCGCGCGGAGGACGCCTGTCGAAGGACGCACGCAGCCATGCAGCAGAAACCTGCTTCAATCATCGCCGTCGACGGTGTTGCCGATGCGGCCGATGAACTCGCCGAAATCCTTGGCCTCGCGGAAATTGCGGTAGACCGAGGCGAAGCGCACATAGGCCACCTGGTCGAGCGAGGCCAGCGCCTCCATCACGAGCTCGCCGATGAGCTCGCTCGGGATGTCGGTTTCGCCGGAACTCTCGAGCTGGCGGACGATGGAATTGATGACCCGCTCGACGCGCTCCGGCTCGACCGGGCGCTTCCTCAGCGCCACATGGATCGAGCGCGCCAGCTTGTCGCGGTCGAACGGCTCGCGCTGGCCGTTCTTCTTGATGACGGTCAGCTCGCGCAGCTGCACGCGTTCGAAGGTGGTGAAGCGCGCGGCACAATTCGGACAGAGCCGGCGACGGCGGATCGCGGCGCGATCGTCGGTCGGCCGCGAATCCTTGACCTGGGTATCCTCCGAGCCGCAAAACGGACAACGCATTCCCGTTCTCCCCCTTGGGATCCCGCGGCGCTAGCCCGGATAGACCGGGAAGCGGGCGCAAAGCGCGTTCACCTTGCCCCGCACCGCCGCCTCGACCGCCTGATTGTTCTCGCCATGCCTGGCAAGCCCCTCGAGCACTTCGGCGATCATCGCCCCGGTCTGGCGGAACTCGCGTTCGCCGAAGCCGCGCGTCGTCGCCGCCGGGCTGCCCAGCCGGATGCCCGAGGTCACCGTCGGCTTCTCGGGATCGAAGGGAATGCCATTCTTGTTGCAGGTGATGCCGGCGCGCTCCAGCGCCGCTTCGGCGAGCCTGCCGGTGAGCCGCTTCGGCCGGAGATCGACCAGCATAAGATGCGAATCCGTGCCGCCGGAGACGATGGCGAGGCCGGCATCGACCAGGCTCGCGGCCAGCGCCCGCGCATTCTCCAGCACGGCGCGGGCGTAGGCCTTGAACTCCGG
>JASHRZ010000231.1 GCA_030037055.1 Alphaproteobacteria bacterium | reverse complement strand
GCCTGCGTCGGGCCAGAAGGATCTGCGCCCGCTTGAGCTTGCGCGCGGAATGCTTGCCGCCGTTCAGCAATGCCTCCAATTGCTCGCGCTCGCTCTGGCTCAGCTCGACCCGGTTACGTACATTCATCGACGCCCCCGAAAAAACCTTGAGGGCACAACGATGAATCAGATGCCGGGCTCTTAGATGAGTCAGTTACGCGTCAGGCGTCCCTCGCCGTCACCGCGCTTCACGCCCAAGCAAGGCCAGTACCTCGCCTTCATCCACGCCTATGCCCTTAGTCCTCGGCCGCCCGCCCGCCGAAGCCGACCTCCAGCGCCACTTCTGCGTCACCCCACCTTCGGTCCATCAGATGGTGCTCAGCCTCGAACGTGCCGGACTGATCCAGCGGCAGCCCGGCGTCGCCCGCGGCATAAAAGTCCTCGTCGACCTGCAGGCCCTACCACCCTCCACCCAACCGCCGAGCAACTGGTCAAATCTTCTGTGCAGAAGTACTAGGTAAAAGTGCGGGCGGCGACGGCCTCGGATGCGAGCCGCTCAGCCTATTTTGGCTGCGGGAGAGATCCCTGGCCGTTCTCGTCGACAGCCAGCGGAACGCGGCATCGCTCGCACATGGTTGCTGGGCTACTCGGCTACACCCAAGCTAGTTTGCCGCCCTCAACCTGGTTTTCCAAATTCGCGGTAAGTCATTGACTCGTCGTATTATCCTCACCGCGGTTTTCCATTTTTGAGAGTCGTAAGTACCTGATATCCAAGCAGAAGGATCGGATATTGATCCAGCAGCCCACCGGCGGCGTTTCCGTCTTTTGCGCCCGGCCTCTCCCGGTTTGGGGACGGCTTTCTTCGCCGGCGCGGGGATGCCAAACCGATCTGAGCTTACTCGCCTTGAAGCCGGCTCAGGGCGGCGGCTTCGCGCTTTGGCTGCACGCCCCGAACTCGGCGCTCATCGAATTGGGCTTATAGGTCTGGAGCACGATGCTCCAGGACGACATGTCGATGCCCAGGCTGATTTCGTCGATATAGCCGTTTATGGAAATTTGCGTGATCGTAACATGATCCAGTACCCGCCTGTTGCCGTCCTGATACACCGCGAGCGTCTTCGCCTCCTCGTCAAACACGACGGTGATCGGCCTGTTCTCGGCCTCGGCCTCGTATTTCGGCCCAACCGTCGTCTCGAGATTGGTCAAGCTGCAATCAAGGCGCTTGGGCGCGGCAGCGAGGGCGGAGGGCAACAGCAGATGGGCCGCGGCAAGCGCGCTCAGGGCGCCTGCCGCCTTGGAAAGCAACCGCCGATGATCCATGGCACACTCTCAATTCGCAACGCGACCGGCACGTATTCGCCGGGCCGGATTTACCACTCGCGCACTAGCATGCCGCATTGATGCTCAGCCGAAGGCCGCGGGAATCGTAGGAAGCCGGACGTCACTCATAGCGCAACGCATCGATGGGATTGAGCCGCGCAGCCTTGCGCGCCGGATAATAGCCGAAAAAGACGCCGACCGCGGCGGCAAACGCGAACCCGCCGCTGATCGCCGCCAGCGACACTGGCGCCGCCCAACCAAAGAGGACCGGGATCGCCGCTGCCAACGCGACACCCATGAATATCCCGGCGAGCCCGCCGCTCACGCTGAGAAAGACCGCCTCGGCGAGGAACTGCAGCAGGACATGCAGGCGGCGCGCGCCGATCGCCATGCGCAAGCCGATCTCGCGGGTGCGCTCGGTGACCGAGACGAGCAGGATGTTCATGATGCCGATGCCGCCGACGAGAAGCGAGATGGACGCCACGGCGGCAAGCAGGAGCGCCATGATGCGGCTGCTGCTCTCGGCGGTTTCGACGAACTGGCTTAAATTGCGCACATCGAAATCCTTTACCGCGCCGGGCTTGATGCGATGGCGGCGAACAAGCGTCTCCGTCAGTTCGCCAATTGCCGTCTGCACCTGGGGCTGGCTCATGGCCTGGACGTAAATCTGATTGGCGAAACCCGTCAGTCGGGGCTGGAGATTGTAGGGGTTGGGCGGCGGGAGATAGGGCCAATTGAGCGGCACGTTCTGCAGACTCGGCGCCGCGACGCCGAGCACTTTGCGCTCGGCTGTCGTAAACGGCATCATGATGAGATCATCCTGATCCTGCCCGAAAGCCGACTGGCCCTTGGCGGCAAGCACGCCGATCACGCGGAGCGGCACGCTCTTTACCTGGATGAAGGCGCCAAGCGGGTTCTCGTAAGGACTGAACAGCTGGCGGTACACCGTCTGGCCGAGGAGGACGACCAGGTCGGTCTTCCTGTCGTCCTCGGCCGTGATGCCACGGCCGGCGGTGATCCGCCAGTTCGTGATCGCGGGATAGGTCGTGCTCACGCCTTGGATGTTCGTCGTCCAATTCTGGTTGCTGTACTGCACCTGACCCTGCTGGCGGATGACGTATCCCACCTGTGCGACGGCGGGGTCTTCGCGCCGGATCGCGCGCGCATCCGCGACCGTGAGCGTGGTGGCGCTGCCGAAGCCCGCGCGGATGCCGCCCGTCGTAACGGCGCCCGGCAGGATCACGACCACATTGGTGCCGAGGCTCTCGATCTGCTTGCGGACCGCCTCGCTCGCCCCGTCCCCCACCGCGACCATGACGATGATGGCGGCAACGCCGATGAAGACGCCGAGCATAGTCAGCGCTGAGCGCATCTTGTTGCGGCCGATCGCCTGCGCCGCGGCGGTGAGAATCATCAGTCCGAGAGCGAGGATTTCGACGCCCGGAAGCGCGGACGCCGCGTGCCGCCCGGAGGGACGGGCTGCCCCAGGGTGCTCGCCGCGGGCGCCGGGCACCGGCGCCGCGGGCTTGGTCACTCGCTCGTCGGAAATGATCTCTCCGTCGCGCATCGTCACAATGCGGCCGGCATAGGCGGCAATGTCGGACTCGTGGGTGACGAGGACAATCGTAAGGCCCTGTTCGCGATTGAGCGCGACGAGCGTCTCCATGATCCCGTGCGAGGTTCGCGTATCGAGATTGCCCGTCGGCTCGTCCGCGAGAAGGAGGCTCGGCGCGTTGATGAGCGCGCGGGCGATGGCGACGCGCTGCTGCTGGCCGCCCGAGAGCTGGCCCGGCGTGTTCCGTTCGCGATCGCCAAGACCGACAAACCGCAGCGCCTCTCGCGCGCGCTCGATGCGCACGGCGCGGCCTGTCGGCCCCGAGACCGCGTAGTAAAGCGGCAGCCCGACATTCTCGATGGCGCTGGTGCGGGCCAGCAGGTTGAAGCTCTGGAAGACGAAACCGAGGCGATCGCTCCGGATGCGCGCCAGGTCAGGCTCGCGGAGTGCCGCCACGTCGACCCCTTCGAGCAGATAGTGACCGCTCGTGGGCCGATCGAGGCAGCCGAGAATGTTCATGAGCGTCGACTTGCCCGATCCCGACGAGCCCATAATGGCGACGAACTCGCCGGCACGGACGGAGAGGTTGATCCCGCGGAGCGCCTGCACCTTGTAATCGCCCATGGCGAAGGTGCGGGTCACGTTCTCGAGCTTGATGATCAGACGGGCCGCCGCGGGACTGTCGCGTGTCATTGAGGCGCTGCCTCAGAAGCGCGGCAGCGGCAGACCGGATCGGCCGCCGGATTGATCGCGGGCCTCGGCGATAATGACCTGGTCTCCTGGATGGAGATCGCCTCTGACAATCTCGGTGAAATTGCCGTCGTCGAGGCCAAGCACGACGGCGAGCGCAACCGGCCGCCCCTCGCGCAGGACCCAGACGCGCGACTGTCCGCTCGCGGGCGCTCCTGCGCCGACCCCCGCAAGCCCGCCCGGCGCATAGCGCAGCGCCTGATCCAGGACGCGGAGCACGTCGGTTCTTTGATCGATGACGATCTGCGTCGAAGCCGTCATCCCGGGCCTCAGCGCCAGATCTTCGTTCCCGACGCCGACGACCGCATCGTAAGTCACGACGTTCTGAACGGTCTGCGGCGACTGGCGAACCTGAGTGACGGTTCCTTGGAATACGCGGTTCGGATAGGCATCAACGGTGAACGTCGCCTTATCGCCGGCTTTCATGCCGCCGACATCGCTCTCGCTGGAATTGGTATCGACCTGCATCTTCCTGAGGTCTGTCGCGATGAGAAACAGGGTCGGCGTCTGGAAAGTCGAAGCCACCGTTTGACCCCCTGTCACGTTGCGGGACACAACGGTGCCATCCACCGGCGAAACGATATCCGTGTATTCCAGATTGAGCTTGGCGCCTTCGACAAGCGCCTGGTCAAGCTTCACCGTCGCGTCGTCCTGCTGAACGATATAGAGTTGGTCCTCGGCCTGTTGGCGCGCGATCGAGTTCTGCGCCGCAAGCGTCTGGTAGCGCACGAGATCCATTCGATCCTTGTCGAGTATGGCCTGATCCCGCAGAAGCTGCCCCGAATACTGGTCGAGCGTCGCCTGGTATGGGCGTGGATCGATCTTTGCGCAAATCTGGCCGGCCCTTACTTGGGTGTTGTAGTCGCAAAAGAGCTGCTGGATGACGCCGGACACGTAGCTTCCCACGATGATCGTCAAGACCGGGTTGACGGTGCCTGTCGCGGTGACCGTTTGCGTAATGGCGCCACGCGACGCCGCAGCCGTCACATAATGCACCGGGACTGGCGCGGAAAGGCGCCACCATGCCCCGGCTATGCCGATGAGAACCGCTGCGAGCGCGACGCCGGCAAGCCAAAGGTGGCGCCAGCGGCGTATGCGGACAGAAGCGGCGCCCGGCGGGGACGCTTCCTCCCGCGCGATCGTCTTGACTTCTATCCGGTCATCCATCGGCTATCGGCCCCTTGAAACGTGATCACTATGGATGGGCGGCGCCCGTGCGCCTTGATCCGAATCAAGTTCGGCGCGAACGGTTTCCATTCGCGCCCCTTTGCCACTAGCCCTTGCTGCTGTTGGTAGTGTATTTTCACACGTTGCCCTGGTATGATGAAAATTGCAGCTGGCGCGAACGGATGCCGGGATTACCCGTACCGACCCTAGCTTCGCTCGCCGTCGATCGGCCGGGGGATGCCGCCACTCGAAGGCAAAGTCACCGTCCATCTCGAGCTGCCGGTCGATCGGCTGTGGTGATCAGCGGTGCGCCCGGCGCCGCTCCAGGGCGGCGAAGCTGAGCCCGGCGAAGAGAATCAACCCGCCAAACCAGACAAGATCCGGGATGCCGGTCATCTCCGGCAACCG
>JASHRZ010000230.1 GCA_030037055.1 Alphaproteobacteria bacterium | reverse complement strand
GAACAGGTTGATGGCGAAGGGCCGCGCAGTGCGAGCGCGCACGGCCGCGGCGGCCTCGAGGATCTGGCGCGGGCTCAGATAGGCGGCGCCGATCGAGCCGAGGCCGCCCGCCTCCGACACGGCGGAGACCAGCGCCGGCGTGTCGCCGCCGCCGGCCATCGGCGCCTGGATGATGGGATGGGCAAGGCCGAGACGATCGCAGAGCGCGGTGCGCACCGGCATGGGATCACCTCCCTCGGAAGGTCACGCCGATGACATTAGGGCGCCGGCCGCAGCGCGGAAAACGGTTTTATCCGATCGCAGCTATCTCTCGGAGCGATAGGACTAGAGGGCTGCGGACATCGTCCTATGCCGGCGTCCACGGAATTCCTATTCGGGCGCTTCGGCTTCGGCATGCCCCGACCGGGCATGGGCGAGAAAGGCGGCGAGCGCGCTCGAAACGAAGCCGTCGCGCCGGCGAATGAAGAGCGTGTCGACCAACGCCTCCTCCGCCGGCAGCGCGTGCACATTGACCCGCCCCTCGCGCCAGGCGCGGGCGACGACGCCGCGCGGCAGTAGAGTGACGCCGATACCGGCGGCGGCGCAGCCGATGAGGCCGTCGATGGTGCCGAATTCCAGCCGGCGCAGACCGACAACGCCGCGCCGCGCCAGGATCTCCTCGAGCCGCTGGCGGTAGAAGCAGCCGGCGCGCAGCACGACGATCTTGAGATCGCGCGCCGCAAGCAGCGCGTCGACTCCGAGCGGCGAGCGCTGCGTCACCAGCACCAGCTCCTCGCGGAACACCGTCTCCTCCTCGAGCTCGGGATGCCGCACCGGGCCGCAGACGAAGGCGCCTTCGAGGCGATGGCCGAGCACCAAATCGACCAGCTCGGCCGAGGTGCCGGTGGCGAGCGCGAGATCGACCTCGGGATATGCAGCGGCGAAGGAAGCGAGGACCGGCGCCAGGCGTAGCGCTGCGGTGGTCTCGAGCGAGCCGATGGCGAGCGGCCCCTTGGGCGCACCATCATCGGCCACCGCACGGCGCGCCTCGGCGATGAGCTGCGCCACGCGCGCAGCGTAAGGCAGCAAGCGGCGCCCGGCGGGGGTCAGCGCCACGCCGCGGGCATGGCGCTGGAAGAGCGGCGCCTCCAGCTCTTCCTCGAGCTGGCGGATGCGCTGGGTGACGTTCGACTGCACCGTGCGCAGCTCGCCCGCGGCGCGGTTCATGCCGCCCAGCCGAGCCACCGCCTCGAAAATCCGCAGATCCGCCGCGTCCATCGGGCTCACCTATCGAGAATTGCGATAGAAGTTAGACGACTTCATCATATTTTGCCATAGGGCGTGCCTGCACCCTCACCTATCGGGCCATCAGACTCACCACGGAGTCGGCAACAACCGCGACATCAGCCTGGGCCCGGTCGGCGATTCTCCTTCTCCGTGACCTCCGCGCCTCCGTGGTGAATCCTTCTTGAGCCCGGGCTTGCGTTGACGGCCCGCTCGGGCGCTTCCAGGCTGGGGCGCAAGGAGATGTGCGATGGGGCTGCTCACCACCGATGACGGGATCAGGCTCCATTATGAAGAAGCGGGCAGCGGCGTTCCCATCGTCTTCGTCCATGAATTCGCCGGCGACAGCCGTTCGTTCGAGCCGCAGCTCAGGCATTTCGCGCGGCGCTATCGCTGCATCGCCTTCAATGCGCGGGGATATCCGCCCTCGGACGTGCCGCTCGAGCCCGAGCGCTACTCGCAAGCGCGGGCGCGCGACGACATCCGCGCGGTGATGGACGCGCTCGGCGTCGACAGGGCGCATTTGGTGGGGCTCTCGATGGGCGGCTTTGCCGCGCTGCATTTCGGCTTCACCTATCCCGCCCGCGCGCGCTCGCTGGTGGTGGCGGGCTGCGGCTATGGCGCCGAGCCGGAGCAGCAGGAGAAGTTCCAGAAGGAATCCGAGAAATGGGCGCGGCGCTTCGAGAGCATGGAGATGAAAGAGGCGGCGGCGATCTATGCCGAAGGCCCGACGCGGGTCCAGTTCCAGAACAAGGACCCGCGCGGCTGGCGCGAATTCGCGCAACGGCTCGCGGAGCATTCGAGCGCCGGGGCGGCGCTCACTCAGCGCGGCGTGCAGAAGCGGCGGCCCTCGCTCTACGATCTCCTCGACAAGATGGCGGCGATCACCGCACCGACCCTGATCATGACCGGCGACGAGGACTGGCCCTGCCTCGCGCCCGGCATCCTGATGAAGCGGGCGATCCCGACCGCGGCGCTGGTGGTGATGGCCAATGCCGGCCACGCCATCAACCTCGAGGAGCCGGAGCTCTTCAACCGGCATCTCGGGGATCTCTTCCACGCCGCCGATCTCGGCACATGGCCGAAGCGCGATCCCCGCGCGCTCGCGAGCGCGATCCTCGGGCGCTGAGCGCGCGGCCGCTCACCACTCCAGCACGACCTTGCCCCTGGCGCGTCCGCTTTCGATCAACGCATGCGCGCGCTTCAAATTGGCGGCATCGATGCGGCCCATCTTCTCGGTGAGCGTGGTGCGGATGAGCCCGTCCTCCACCAGCCCCGCCACCTCGGTGAGCAGACTGTGCTGGGCGATCATGTCAGGGGTGGCGAAGAGCGAGCGGGCGAACATCGCCTCCCAATGGATGGAGAGGCTCTTGCGCTTGAAGGGCAGGGCGTCGAGCGCCTTGGGATCGTCGATCAGCCCGAACTTGCCCTGTGGCGCCAGGAGGTCGGGAATGACCGGAAGATGCTGCTCGCTGGCGGTGGTGCAGAAGAGATAGTGGACGGTCTTGCAGCCCAAGGCTTCGAGCTGCTCGGCGAGCGGCTTGGCGTGGTCGATGACGTGATGGGCGCCGAGCGCGCGGCACCATGCCTGAGTCTCGGGGCGGGACGCGGTGGCGATGACGGTAAGCCCGGTGAGCCGTCGCGCGAGCTGGAGCGCGATCGAGCCGACGCCGCCGGCGCCGCCGATGATCAGGATGGCACCGGCCGAAGGCGGCTTGCCGATGCGGAGAACGAAACGGTCGAAGAGCATCTCCCACGCTGTGATGGTGGTCAGTGGCAGCGCCGCCGCCTCGGCGAAGGAGAGAGTCTTCGGCATGCGGCCGGTAATACGCTCGTCGACCAGCTGATATTCGGCGTTCGAGCCCGGCCGCGCGATGCTGCCGGCATACCAGACCTTGTCGCCGGGCTTGAACAGCACGCAGTCCGGCCCTGCCGCCTCGACCGTGCCGGCGGCGTCCCAGCCGAGGATCTTCGGCTTGTCCGGCTCGGCGACGGGGCGTCGGCGGACCTTGGTGTCGACGGGATTGACCGAGACCGCGGCGACCTTGACGAGGAGATCGCGGCCGGCAGGCGCAGGCTTGTCGAGGGCGATGTCGACAAGCGATTCCGGATGGTCGATCGGGAGCGGGCGAAAGAAGGCGACAGCTTTCATGGGGAGCCTCCGGGTCTGAGGCAAGGTTAGGCGAAGCGAGGGGCCGAGGAGAAGCGCGGGGTCGAGCGGGGTTCGGAAGTCGAGTCGGGCCCGGTTTTTCCCGTTTCCCCTGACGGCAGTTTCGCCGCCGCCGATGCCCGGCAAAGGTGCCGATGGGACGCTCGCCTCGGACCCGACCCACAGGGCAGCCTGTGACGTTTGGCACAGGCGCCACAGGCTTTAGCTGATAGAATGCCGTCGATTTCAGCGCAGTCCGCGCTTCCCGCCGAAGCCGGCGATGAGGGCGACAGATGAGGCGACGGCACTTTATCTGCCTTGCCGGCGGTGCGGTGACGGTTTGGCCGCTGGCGGCTTACCCGCAACAGGACCAGTGGGCGCCAGTGATTGGCTGCTAGGTCCGGAGACGGCCTGCGCGAGGGGCTGCGGGAACTCGGCTATATCGAAGGACACAACATTCGCATCGAATACCGATGGGCGCAGGGAAACTTCGAGCGGCTAACTGATCTGGCCGCGGAGCTTGTTCGCCTGAAGGTCGACGTGATTGTCACCTTCGTCACGCAAGCCTCGCTGGACGCCAAAAAAGCGACCGCGACAATATCCATCGTGATGGTCGGCGTCGCCAACCCCGTCGGCACCGGGCTCGTGGCATCGCTCGCTCAAGCCGGCGGCAACGTCACGCGCGCCTCCTCCGTGGCCACCGACGTCGTCGGCAAACAATTGGAAATTCTCAAAGAGGTCGTTCCCGACGCCGCCCGTATCGCGGCCCTGTGGAATCCGACCGATCTCGTGTTTCAAGCACAGCAGACGCAAGAGACAAAAATCGCGGCCCGAAAACTCGGCATCGAGCTTCAACTGTTGGAAGCGCGGGCACCGAACGAGTTCGAAACTGCCTTTGCGGCCATACAGGGGACGCGGGCTCTCTTCATCATGATAGACCCGCTATTCATCACTCATTTCAAGACGCTCGCGGAGCTTTCGGTGAAAGGACGGCTCATTGCGATATTCGGATACCGGACCTTTGCCGATGCCGGGGGACTCATCGCTTACGTTCACAAGCTACTTCGATATTTACAAAGGGACTGCCGCCTATGTCGATAAAATCTTCACGGGAGCCAAGCCCGCCGATTTGCCGGTCGAGCAACCGACCAAGTTCGAGTTTGTAATCAACCTCAAGACCGCCAGGACGCTCGGTATCAGGATGGCGCAATCGCTTCTCGTCGTCGCCGACGAGGTGACCGAATGACACGGCGCGAATGCTCCCGCGCTCGCTGAGCCGGGAGGAAGATACGCGGTCGGCACGAAGCTGCAGCGCCACGAGCACGCAAGCGCTTCAGGAATCGAAGCAAGAGAAGCGCGAAGCCGAGATGCGCACCGACGAAGACGCAATCACTCTCCCCGACCTGCTCCGCGACGAGCTTCGCTTGGTGTTCGTCGGCATCAACCCGTCCGTCTTCTCGGCCATGCGCGGCCATTATTTCGTGCGGCCGACCAACCGCTTCTGGAGCGCGTTCTCGCGCTCGAGGCTGAGTCGCCGGGCGCGGCAGACCATGGGCGTTGCCGTGCTGACGCCGGAGCACGATCGGGCCCTGCTCGAGCACGGCTTCGGCTTCGCCGACCTGGTCAAGCGTGCGACGGCAAGGGCCGCGGAGATCACGCCCGAGGAACTCGACTCGGGGATCGCCGAGCTTGCGGCGAAGCTCAAGCGCCACCGACCTCGCGTCGCGTGTTTTCACGGCATCACCGGCTCGCCGGGTTCACCTCCTCATCGCGCGCGACCAGCCCGATCCCCGATTGCAGGAGGCGCGCATCGGTCGAACGCGGCTCTTCCTCGTACCGAATCCGAGCGGAGCGAACGCCCATGCGACCCCGGCGCAGCAGACGGAGTAGTACGATCGGCTCGCCAATGTCGTGGGATAAAGGACGCCGCGGGCAAGGACTATCGGCAGGACCGGAATCGACTCATCCGGAAGTCTCTCGCCGCAGTGACCGGCGTCATCGGGCGCGAGTCAGGCGCATGAGCATGGTGCAGGCGCCAAACTCGTCGTCGCCTTCAAAGGCATCGCCGCTGAACTTGCCCCTGGCGTCCCCGTCGCCGACCTTCCCGGTGAAGGCGCCGTCGCCCGCAATGGCGCCAAAGCGCGCATTGCGTGCGCCGCAATGACAACGCACGCCGCGGCGTCATGGATCTCGACATAGGGCGCTCTCCATGCGCGACGGCGCCTGATAGCAGAATGATCCCGAGAAGGCCGAGAGGAGGTCACAGCGTGATGCACGCGGTCAAATGATGCTCATCCCCTTTATCCCCGTCACAGCTTGATGTCGAGCTCGAGGCGCCAGATCAGCGTGCCCGCGGGGGCGCCGGGGGTGAGGCCGAAGAGGTATCCCCCGGTATAGCCGAGCGCGCCCAGCCCCTCGATCTCGACCGCCCCCGCGAAGGCGGGACCGAGGCGGTGGTCCTGCGTGCTCGCCCGGTCAAAGCCCGGCAGCTTGCCGGGCACGCCGAAGAACTCCGCGCCCGGGGCGAAGGAATCGGTCACCTCCCAGGTTGAGATCCCGGCGTAGCGCAGCCTCACGCCGCTCAGGGCGTTGCGGCCGAGATCGTGGTCGAACAGCAGGTTGAGCACGGTCGAGGAAGGCCCGAAATCCTTGCGGAAGAGGCCGCCCACCGTCGCCGTCTCCGGGCTCTGCCCGTCCACGGCATGGTCGTATTCGAGAAACACGGCGCTTTCGGGCCAGTATTCGCTCTGGGGCTGCAGCCGGACGGCGTTCTCGAAATCGAGCGTGCGCGGCCTGAAGCCGTTATCGGCATCGTCCCAATGGGTCTCGACCTCGATCCACCAATAGTCGCGTATGCCGTAGCCGAGCTCGCCGAAATGGGTCTGGTCCGCATCGCTGGAGCGGCCGCGATTGGCAAGGACTGCGCTGTTGTCCTCGAGATCGAGTTCGCCCTCCTCCTGCGAGGGCGGGTTGATCTTGAGATCGGCCGCCCGCGCCGGGGCGACCGCCGCAAGCGCCGCGGCGACGAGCAGAAGCGCCGCGCAGCGGCAAGGTTCGACACGCGACATCGGCGGACTGTAGCATGTCCGCGTGCGGACGCCGCCTCCCGCAGCGTTGCGCGCCCGCGCCGACGCCATGAAGGCCGCACGAGGGCCGGAGCGCGCGCCCGTTTAGGCGGCGTCGACAAAGCTGGCTCCGCCTCGCTCTCGACTTCTTACGCGTCGCCGATTTCATCGAGGGTGGGGAAACTTCCGCGACAGAGATGATGTCGCCGCCCTTGGCCTCGACGCGTCGGCGACGAGGGCGCGGAACCCGCCGCGCGGGCGGTTCTGCGTTTCAGCCCGCGCGGACACCGGCATGCTGTCGCCGGCGATCGCCGACAGCCCGAAGCCCAGACCGGCGGCGAGGACGGCGAGACGGATCAACAGCGGCGGCGGCTCGACCGGTATTGGTTGAATTTTGCCGGATCGGGTGAGACCCTCAATCTCCCTTGGGCCGACACGGCAGCTCCGGAATGCTCGAGCGCCTGCCCGTTCTGTTCCGTTCCGCGATGTACGCGCTTCGTGGCGGCTTCCTCATCCGGCCGCTGCTCATCGCCGTGATCCTGGGGATTGCGGGCGCCGTGCTTTCGTCGCTGGAGGAATCGACGCCCGGGATCAGCGCCTGGATTCCGAGCACCCTCTTTCCTTCGCATGACGACCCGGGCGTGGCGCAGGTGATCCTCGGCAGCATCGCGACCTCGATCATGACGGTCGTGTCGATCGTGTTCGCAATCCTGCTGATGACGCTCACCCTTGCCTCGACGCAATTCTCTCCGCGCATCCTGATCAGCTTCGTCAGGGACCGGACCACCCAGTGGACGCTCGGCGTCTTCCTGGGAACCTTCTCCTACTGCATGGCGGCGTTGCCCGCCGCGCGGTCGCTGCCTCACCCCTTCGTGCCGGTCGGGACCGTGACGGGGGCGATGGTGCTCGCGCTGGTCTGCGTGGGCTGGCTGATTTACTTCATCAACCACATCTCCCGCTCGATCAGCGTCAACCACATCGTCGATCGCATCGCGCGCGAAACCGAGCTGGTCATCGACGAGTTCATGCCCTTTCCGCGGGGACCGTTCCCCTTGCCGGACCGGGCGGAGGCGTCCGCTGCGAAGGACGGGACGCCCATCCTCAACCGGCAGTCCGGCTATATCTGCTATATCGACATCAAGCGCCTTGTCGCCCTTGCGAAGGCCTATCGAATTTGCGTGCATGTGGAGCGCCGCGTCGGCCAGTTCGTGCCGGCCGGCGTTCCGCTCGCGCGCGCGTTGCATACCGAGCGCGCGCCGGCCGATTGCGCGCTCCACCTCATCGCCGCCTTCGATATCGGTCCGACGCGCACCATGCAGCAGGATGTCGAGTTCGGCGTCATCCAGATCGTCGACATCGCACTCCGCGCGATGTCGCCTGCGGTCAACGACCCCAGCACGGCCATCAGCTGCGTGGACCAGCTCAGCCGAATCATGATCCTTTGGGTCGGCCGCATGCCGCCGCCGTCCCACTATTACGCGCCACCGCACATCCTGCGGCTCTTCGTGCCGTGGATGAGCTTCGATGGGCTGCTCGACACGGCGTTCGAGCAGATCAGGCACTATGCCGCGGCCGACGTCGCGGTGAGCCTGAGGCTGATGCGCGCCTTCACCGACATCGCGAGCGCCACCCGGCATGCCGATCTTCGCGCGAGACTTCTCGAGCGCGCGCGTCGCGTGGTGGGGGGATGCGCGGGCCACTTGCCGCAAGACGAGCTGGTGAAATTGCAGCAGCGTCTCATGGCGCTTGAGACTATTGTCGCGGCGACGGGTTGAAGGCGGCGGGGTCCCGCGCGAGGGCGTCCACGCGGCGGGCGGGCGGAAGCGGCCGGCTCCACGGGCTGTCACGCGGAACACGAGAAGCCTCTAATTTGCCATTCGATCCGAATGGGTCGATGGTCGCGTGGGAAGAACGGGTTCAGCCTGCCGAACCCGACACGGCCGGCATTTGTGGGCTGAAACCCCTCATCAACGGCTCGTCAGGAGTGTAGCCATGCGAGGGCTCACCTCGCTTTACGTCGAGTACGCCAATGGGGACAAGGAGTACCACGACCTCCCCGTCGATCCGGACGAGCTGCGCAACAGCTGCTCGTCCTTGTCCGGCAAGCAGCAAGACGCGCTGCACACGGCGCTCGACGCGATGGGGAGCCGTCGCGGCACCGAGAGCTGCTCGGCGGCGGCGCGTCAGGATCACAAGCTGACTCAGCGATGAGACGTGACAAATCCGTGACTCGCCCCAGCAACTCGAATCGTGATTGATCGCGACAAACGAGTGACGCTCGAGGCGGGCCAAGCTAGGCTGCACGGATGCATCCTCTGGCACTCCTGCAGTCACTGGTGCTCTTGACCTTGGCGAACGGCACGCCCGTCGTCGCCAAGAAGATTTTCGGTGGCCGCTTCGCCCGTCCGCTGGATGGCGGGCTCAAATTCTTCGATCGGCGGCCTTTGTTCGGAGCGTCGAAGACCATCCGCGGCATCCTGCTCTCGATCCTCGTCACGGCGGCGGGCGCGCCGCTCGTCGGTCTGCAGCCGAGGGTCGGCGCGCTCGCGGCGGCTGTCGCCATGGCAGGCGATCTGCTCTCCAGTTTCGTGAAGCGTCGTCTGGGCTTCCGGCCGAGCAGCAGGGCGCCCGGACTCGATCAGGTGCCGGAATCCCTGCTTCCCTTGCTGGCGTGCCGCCATGCGCTGTCATTGACGGCAGCGGACATCGCGCTCGGCGTCGCGGTCTTTTTCGTCGGCGAACTCGTCCTGTCCCGCCTTTTCTACAAGCTCCACCTGCGCGACGAGCCCTATTAGGCGGCCGTCAGCGGCGCCGCAGGTGATGCAGGGTGATTTCCGGCGGACAGTTGAGGCGCACGGGGACGATGCAGGATCCGGCGCCCACGGAGGTGTAGCCGAGCATGTCGCGGTAGCGCCAAGGCCCCGCTCCCATGCGCCGTGGTAACACCGAATCAAGCGTGATCGGGATGGATCCCGGGAGGCAGATCTGCCCGCCATGCGTATGCCCGCTCAGCAACAGATTGAAGCCGGCATGGGCAGCCTGACGATAGATTTCCGGGGTGTGCGACAGGAGTATCGAGACTGCGCCTTCCGGTATCCCCGAGCCGGCCTTTTCGATGTTGTCGACCCTGAAGTAGTGCGCGTCGTCGATCCCGGCCAGGTAGATCGGCTGATCGCCGCGCAGGATCGCCTCGCACTCATTGAGCAGCATCCGTATTCCCATGGCTTCGAGCCCGGGGACCATTTGGATGGTGTCGTGATTTCCGAGCACTCCATAAACCGTTCCCATCAGGTGAGCCCGCACGCGGGCGATTCCGTCCAAGGTCGCTTCGAACGGCCCAAAAGTCTTGCCGCGATAGTCGCCGGTCAAAACGCAGAGATCGTAGTGCAAGTCGCCCACGAGCTCGACGAGGCGCCGCATGGCACCCTCGTTCATGTCGACATGCATGTCGCTTATGTGAAGTATGGTGAACCCGTCAAACGACGGCGGCAGCCCCTTGAACCCGACCTCGTTGTGCCTGACAAGAATGCTTTCCGCATTCCGGCAGCCGCGCCCGTAGAGACCCGCCAGCTTCAGCGCGTTTCGAATGACCGAATGGACCGAATACCAATTCTCTATGTGAAAGAAGTTGATGCCGCCGCCGAAGATCTGCAGTTCATGGTCCATCTCGATTCCCAATCGCTGTCGCGCGTGCAGCCTTCCGAGCCGTTGCTCCAATTTGAGCAGGATTTCCTCATCCATAGGAGCGGCCTCTGACCGAAGTCCGATCTTCGACGCAACCCGTTCGTTCTGGAGCATGGGCTGTGGCTTTGTCAGGGGTCAAGCGACCAAGGCTGCCTTTGGCGGCGCGCGGCGCCACCCCCTTCTCCGCAAAGGCTGGGCGCGCCGCCCCATGGGCGGCACGCACGATGCCGCCCAGCGTCGAAGAGCCTATACCTGGGGGTGGTAGGGCTTCTTGTCCACATCCGCTTCCGGCATGATTTGCACGCAGAACCGCCACCTCGCATCGTCGCGGTGCTCGATCGAGCGATAGAGGTCGCGCTGATGGCTCTCGCGATCGCTGCCGACGATCTGCGCCGCCTCGGCGTCGGTGAGAGGCACGCGATCCCTTGCATGGTCTTGAAGTGGAACTTGACCCAGAAGCGCTCGTTCCTGTCGTTGATGAAGCTGTAGGTGTGCGAGCCATAGCCGTTCATGTTTTGGCCCCGTGGTGGCGGAAGTCGTATTCGCGGATTTCGACCCCTGCGGTATCATCGTCCGTGGTCATTGTCGAAAGGGTCGACATGGGCTGGCTGTCTCGGCGCAAAGCGCCTCCCCGCACCAAATTCCCGATCGGCGTCTACCGGCTCGACAGCCCTATCAACGGGCTCCTGGGCCTGGTCGAGGTCTCGCCAAGCGACTATGCGCGGCTGGAGCGCCGCTACGAAGGGGAGAAGAACTATAACGCTCCCCCGGTCCCGTTCCTGGGTCACTCCTGGCGCGCGATGCTGCAAG
>JASHRZ010000229.1 GCA_030037055.1 Alphaproteobacteria bacterium | reverse complement strand
ATCGAGGGCTATCCGCCGCCCTACGATCCCCGGCTGCAGCATTTCTCCATCACCCCCGATCCAGGCGTGATCGAGGTCAACATCCACCCGGCCGCCTCCTGGCAGGAGCTGGCGGCGAGCACGACCACCGTCTATGAGGTGGCACGCAGCGCCGGCCTCGTCACCGAGAAGTTCATGCTCGACGGCCGCCATGTCGGCACCGGCGGCGGCAACCACGTGGTGATCGGCGGCGCGAGCCCGCTCGATTCGCCGCTGCTGCGCCGGCCGGACCTGCTCAAGAGCCTGCTCGGCTACTGGCACAACCATCCCTCGCTCTCCTACCTCTTCTCCGGCCTGTTCATCGGCCCGACCAGCCAGCACCCGCGCGTCGACGAGGGCCGCGACGACGCCACCTACGAGCTCGAGATCGCCTTCAAGGCGCTGGCTGGCGCCGAGTCCAAGCCGCCTTGGCTGGTCGACCGCGTCTTCCGCGACCTTCTGGTCGACGTGAGCGGCAACACGCATCGCACCGAGTTCTGCATCGACAAGCTCTACACGCCCGACAGCGCCGCCGGGCGGCGCGGCCTCTTGGAGCTGCGCTCCTTCGAGATGCCGCCGCATGCGCGCATGAGCCTGGCGCAGCAGGCGCTGCTGCGCGCGCTCATCGCCTGGCTGTGGCGCGAGCCTTACGAGCGCCCGCTGGCGCATTACGGCACGCGGCTGCAGGACGATTTCATGCTCCCGTATTTCATCGCCGAGGATTTCGCCGATGTGCTCGCCGATTTGCAGCGCGCCGGCTACGGCTTTGACCCGGACTGGTTCGCGCCCCATCACGAGTTCCGATTTCCGCTCATCGGCAGGATCGCCGCGCGCGGCATCGAGCTCGAGCTTCGCCAGGCGCTCGAGCCCTGGCACGTCCTGGGCGAGGATGCGATGGCCGGCAGCACGGTGCGCCTCGTCGACAGCTCCGTCGAGCGCCTTCAGGTCAAACTCGACGGCGCCACCGGCGAGCGCCATCGCCTGCTGGTCAACGGCCGCATCGTGCCGCTGCGCGCCACCGGCCGCCGGGGCGAGTTCGTCGCCGGCATCCGCTACCGCGCCTGGCAGCCGCCACGCGCGCTGCATCCGACCATCCCGGTGGACACGCCGCTGGTCTTCGACCTCTATGACGACTGGAACGGCCGCTCGATCGCCGGCTGCACCTATCATGTCGCCCATCCCGGCGGCCGCAACTTCGAGCGCTTCCCGGTCAACGCCAACGAGGCCGAGACCCGCCGCCGCGCCCGCTTCCTTCCCTTCGGCCACACCCCCGGCACGTTCCGCCCGGTCGAGCTGCAGCCCAGCCGCGAGCATCCGCTCACCCTCGATCTCAGGCGCGCGATCTAGAGGCGGTCACCGCCGGCGCTTGGCAGACTCGGGCGCTATCGGCCACACTTGGCTTGCCGCAGCGGAGACACACGAAATTGACGTCCGCCTATGACGAGATGGTAACCGGCAACGGCGCATTGCGCCCGCATTGGCGCGCGTTGATGGAAACCGTCTGGAGCGTCGATCCCGAGCAACTCGGCGACAGGCAGGCGCGGATCTCGGCGCAGATTGCCGATGACGACGAGATCGCGACGCTCCCTGAGCGCGGCGTCCCGCGCGGCAGGCGGCTCGACCTGCTGCCGCTGGTCCTGCCTGCCGGCGAATGGCGTCTTATCGCCGACGGGCTGGTCCAACGCGCGCGCCTCCTCGACCTGATCCTGGCCGATCTTTACGGCCCGCAGCGACTGCTCGAGGAACGGCTGCTGCCGCCTTATCTCGTGCTCGCCAACCCCGCCTTCCTGCGGCCGCTGCGGGGCGTCCGGCCGCGGGGCGATGCGCCGCAGCTCTACTTCTACGCCGCCGATCTCGTCCGCCTGCCCAACGGCGAATGGCGCGTCTTCGCCGACCGGACGCAAGCCGCGGGCGGCGTCGGCTACGCGCTCCATCACCGCGGCGTGCTGGCGCGCACCGTGCCGGAGATGTTCCGCGCCGCCGAGGTGCGGCGCCTCGATCCCTTCATCGACCTTTGGCGCGCGAGCCTTGCCGCCATGGCGCGCGACCGCACCGAGGCGCCGCAGATCGTGCTGCTGACCCCTGGCCCCTACAACGACGCCTATTTCGAGCATGTCTTTCTCGCCCGCGCGCTCGGCATCAGCCTGGTGCAAGGCAGCGACCTCACGGTGCGCGACGATTTCGTCTATCTCAAGACCCTGGACGGGCTGCAGCGGGTCGACGTCATCTATCGCCGGGTCGACGGCGATTACTGCGATTCGCTCGAGCTGCGCGAGGATTCCGCCCTCGGCGTCGCCGGCCTCGTGCAGGTGGCGCGGTCGCGCAACGTCGCCATTCTCAACCTGCCGGGCTCGGCGCTGGTCGAGGCGCCGGCCTTCGCGCCTTTCCTGCCGCCTCTCTGCCGCAGGCTGCTGGGCGGCGAGCTGCGCCTCCCGGCGGTGACCACCTGGTGGTGCGGCCAGGAGCGCGCGCTCGCCGAGGTGCGCGCGGCGCTCGACGGCTTCGTCGTCCATTCCGTCTTCGACCCGGATCCGGTGCCGCTCGACCCGTCATTGCTCGGCGCCGAGGACCGCGCCGCGTTCGGGGCCCAGCTGGCGCGATATCCCGAGCGCTTCGTCGCGCGCGAGAAAATGGCGCCGAGCGCCGTGCCCTGCCTCGTCGCCGAGGACGACCGGCACCTCGTGCCGAAACCGGTGGTGCTGCGCGTCATGGCGCTGTGGCGTGACGGCGCGTGGGAGGCGATGCCCGGCGGCATCGCGCGCATCGTCACGGATCACTCGATCTATCGCAGCACGCTGCGCCATGGCGGCATCGCCAAGGATGTCTGGGTGCTGGCCGAGGAGGACGCCGACCTGCCGCTGCGCGCGGCGCCCGGCGCACCGGCGCGCGCCGCACGCAGGGAGGGCGCGCTGCGCAGCCGCACCGCCGACGACCTCTTCTGGCTCGGCCGCCATGT
>JASHRZ010000228.1 GCA_030037055.1 Alphaproteobacteria bacterium | reverse complement strand
CGAGCGGATCTTGAGCGCCACAGGAAAGCCGACAGCAGTGGCGGCGGCCGCCGCCGTATCGGCGCTCTCGGCGATGCGGCTCTGTGGCTGGGGGATGCCATAGGCGCCGAGCACGGATGCTACCGCCTCCGCCTCGAGCCAGGCGGGCGCTCGGCCGAGTGCCGGCGCAATCGCCCGGCGCGCCGCCTCGACATCGGGCACGAAGCCGTCCGGTCGCGCCGCCGGCGTCTCCATCAGCAGCTCCTGGTTGCGGCGGTAGTGCACGCGATGCATGAAGCCGCGCACTGCGGCGTCGGGCGTCTCATAGGTCGCGATGCGCGCCTCGGCGAAGCGCCGGCGCGCCGGCGCCGCCGCCTGCTCGCCGAGCCAGGAAGTCAACAGGTTGCGGCCGAGGAGGCTCGCGGGGGGCGCCGCCGCCAGCGTGTCGATCACTGCGCGCGCCGCCTCGCTCGGCCGCGTTAGCGCCGTGGGCACGTTGAGCACCAGGATCCCATCGAGTGCGCCGTCAGCGAGCAGGATCTTGAGCGCATCGGCATATCGCTTGGCGGGCGCGTCGCCGATGATGTCGACGGGATTGCCACGGCTCCAGGTCGAGGGCAGCATCGCATCAAGCTTGGCCACCGTCTCAGGCGAAAGCGCGGCGAGCGTGCCGCCGACTGCGATCAGCGCATCGGTGGCAAGCACGCCGGGGCCGCCGCCATTGGTCAGGATGGCGAGGCGGTCGCCCTGCTGCGGCCGGGTCAGCGCCAGTGTTTCCACCGCGTCGAACAGCTCCGCCATGCTCTCGACGCGCAGCATGCCCGCGCGGCGGAAGGCGGCGTCGTAGACCGCGTTTGAGCCGGCCAGCGCGCCGGTATGCGAATGCGCCGCGCGCGCGCCCTCGGCGAAGCGGCCGGCCTTCACCGCCAGCACCGGCTTGGCGCGGGCGGCGGCGCGGGCGGCGGACATGAATTTCCGCGCCTGGGTGATGGCTTCGACATAGAGCAGGATGGCGCGGGTATCGGCATCGGTGGCGAGGTAGTCGAGCATGTCGCCGAAATCGACATCCGCCATGTCGCCGAGCGAGACCACATGTGAGAAGCCGATGCGCCGCGGCGCCGCCCAGTCGAGCACGGCGGTGATCAATGCGCCAGACTGGCTGACGAAGGCGAGATCGCCCGGGCGCGGCGCGATATGCGAGAAACTGGCATCGAGCCCGATGCCCGGTACCATCACGCCGACGCAATTGGGACCCATCAGGCGCAGCAGATGGGGCCGCGCCGCAGCCAGCGCCTGCTGCTGCAGCACGCGGCCCTGCTCGCCCAGCTCGGCGAAGCCGGCGGTGATCACCACCGCCGCCTTGGTGCCGCGCCCGCCGAGATCGGCGATCAGTCCCGGCACGCTGTCGGGTGGCGTGACGATCACCGCAAGGTCGGGCGCCCGGCTGAGGCTCGCCACATCGGGATGAACCGGCATGCCGTCGAGTTCGCGATGATGCGGGTTGACGAGCTCGAGTTCGCCTTTGAACCCGGCGCGGCGTAGATTGCGCAGCACCACCTGCCCCACCGCGCCGGGGCGATCCGTGGCGCCGATCAACGCCACCGATGTCGGTTTAAACAGCTTGTCGAGATTGCGCACGGACATGGGGGCGCGATCATAGCGCGGCGCCGATGATCGGGACATGACCGCGCCGGCCTCGCACTGCTCGGCTTTGGCCTCCCCCTCGCGGTCGGCGGGATCCGCCGGTCAATGCCTGAGCAGCAACAACAGCAGCGCCAGCGCCAGCAGCGCTGCCACGCCCTGCCAGAATTGCACCGGAGCGCGTTCGTAGAGCGTCCGCGGCCGGCGCACCGCGGCCGCAGCGCGTGCCGGTCCCGCCTCCATCTCCAGCGCGAACTCGTTCACGTCGCGAAAGCGTTCGCCGGGATCGGCCGCGATCGCGCGCCCGAGGACCGCCTGCAGCCAAGCCGGCAGATCCGGGCGCAGCGCGGTGAGCTCCTTCGGCCGGTCTCGGCGCGGCCGGCTGGTGGTGTCGGGATTGCCGTAAGGGAACTCGCCGGTGAAGGCGCGGAACAGGGTGACGCCCAGGGCATAGATGTCGGTGGCTTCGTTCCCAGGCTCGCCGGCGAACATTTCCGGCGCCATGTAGGCGGCGGTGCCGGGAATGTCCTCGGGCGGGAAGTCCTCCAATCCGGGAACGCGCACCACGCCGAGGTCGAGCAGCTTGAGCGATCCGTCGGCCTCGAGCATCACATTGTCCGGCTTGATGTCGCGATGGATGATGCCGGCGCGGTGCAACGCCGCCACGCCGCGCGCCAGCCTGACCGCAATGTTCCGTCCTTCCTCCAGTCCCAGCGCCGGCCCGCGCGCGAGCCGCGTCTCCAGAAGCTCGCCTTGGTAGAGCGGCATGACCGTATAGAGACAGGTTTGCCGGCCCGGCGGCAGCTCGATGATCCGGGCGACCCAGGGGCTGTTCACGCGCGCGCCGACCCACGCCTCGCGCACGAACGCCGCATGGTAGGTGGCGACGGCGGCGACCTGGGGCTTGGGGAACTTCAGCGCCACCTCGCCGCCCTCGATCTCGTCCACCGCAGCGAAGAGCCGGCTGTATCTTCCGTCCGATAGCAGCACTTTGAGCACGAAACCGTCAATCGTCTCGCCGTCATGCGGCACCGGGATCAGCGGCAACTGCAGGATGGCGCTGCCGATGTCCGCCGACTCGGCCGCCGGCAGCCCGACCACGTCCAACACCAAGCCCGTGCAATTGTCGCTGCCGCCGGCCTGCAGCGCGGCCGCAACCAGGGCGCGGGCGGCATCGCCGGGAGCGGAGCGTTCGCGCAGAACGTCGGCGATGCTCTCGTCGGTCAGGAAGCCGTGCAGGCCGTCGCTGCACAGGAAGAATCGGTCGTGCAGCGCCACCGGCTGGGCCGCGTAGTCGAGGCGCAGCTCCTCCTCGATGCCCAGCGCCCGGGTCAGGATGTGCGTCCGACCGCGGCTCTCCTCGCGCAGGTGATCGGTGGTGAGCCGGGTCAGACGGTCGCCCCTCAGCCGGTAGGCGCGCGTGTCCCCGACATGCAGCACATGGACGACGCGGCCGCGCAGCACCAGGGCCGTGAAGGTGCATCCCATCCCTGCCAATTCGGGGTCGTGGCGGCCCTGGGAATGCATCCAGCCATTGAGCGCGTCCATGATCCTGGCCGCGGCACGTCGCACTTCCAAGGTCTCGGGCAGGTCCCAGAACCCGTCCAGAAAGCCGCGCACGGCGGTCTCGGCCGCCACGCGGCCGCCCTTGGCGCCGCCGATCCCATCGGCGATCGCCGCCACCACCTCCCGGCGCGGCTCGGGCAGCTGCGCGCCGAAAACGGCGGCGACGAAATCCTCGTTGCGCGGGCGCGGTCCGGTCTCCGAGATGAAGCCGACGCTTGCCTTAAGCCCAGCGGCTCCCTCACCCATCGGCGTCGCTCCGATTTCGCCGGGCGGCGGGCTGCCCGGAGCGTGGCGCGGTCGTGGCACAGCCGCGATGCTGGAACTGCGGCTTCAATTCCTCAGCCTCTGTCCTCCAGCCGGCAACGATCGTAGAGGAAATAGCCGCCGGTGCTCGAGGCGACGACCACCGTGAGAGCCCCGGACCTGCGGTCCAGCGTGTAATTGCCGCCGTCCTTGGCGTCGTGCCAGGAAATCTTTGCATCGCTGATCCGGGCCGGATTGGAATCCACCATGCCCTTGTCGTAGTCGATCCTGATCTGCCAGCTCGCGCCGCTCGCGGGATTGGTGCAGGTGATCATGGCCGTCCCGGGCGGCGCCTCGCCGGCGAGCGCGGGAACCGCCACGCCGGCCGCGAGGGCGGCGATCCCCGCCGCAAGCAGCCGGTTCAGGATCTCTGTGGCCATGATCCGATCCATAGCCAATTGTCCCGCACTTGCAAAGAACGTCGCAGAAGCGCGCCGGGTCTCCTGCCTAAATTATGTTCAAAATGTTGGTTTTATGATCATTTCGCTCAAAGAAGCGCTGGTCGCGTTTGCAGGACTGGCCGGTAGGGCTCGCCGGAACGAGTGGCATGATTGTTGCGCCAATTCCAGCGCGCTGGCTGGCGTCGCTTGCTCGCGTCTCGTCCAAACGCGGATTTCTTAGGGGACCGCCAAAACAGAGGGGGAAGCCGTGCTCGTACCATCGCCCAAATGGCTCGATACCGGGGACAACGCCTGGCAATTGGCGGCCGCGACCTTCGTCGGCCTGCAAAGCATTCCGGGGCTGACGATTCTTTACGGTGGCATCGTCAAGAAGAAATGGGCAATCAACTCCGCCTTCATGTCGATGTACGCCTTCGCCGCGGTGCTGATCGTCTGGATTCTGTTCGGCTACAACATGGCCTTCGGGCCGCAATGGTTCCCCTTCTTGGGGACCCCGATGCCGGCGATGTCGGCCGCGTTCACCACCGGCCAGGCGGTGATTCCGGCGGCCGCCTCGGGCATGCCAGACCTTGCCTTCCCGATGGCGACTCTGATGTTCTTCCAGTTCGTGTTCGCCGCGATCACGGTGATCATTCTGGGCGGGTCCGTGCTTGGCCGCATGAACTTCACGGCGTGGGTGCTGTTCTGCCCCCTCTGGATGACGTTCGTCTATACGGTGGGAGCGTTTAGCCTGTGGGGCGGCGGCTGGCTTGCCGCCATGGGCGTGGCGGACTTCTCGGGCGGCTACGTCATCCATCTCGCCGCGGGCACTTCGGGATTCGTCGCCGCGTGGATGGTCGGCCCGCGCCTGCAGCAGGATCGCGAGCATTTCCCGCCCAACAGCCTGCTGATCACCCTGGCCGGTGCCGGCATTCTGTGGCTGGGCTGGAACGGCTTCAATGGTGGCGACCCCTATTTCGCCAACGCCGATGCCGGCGCCGCGGTGCTGAACACCAACACGACCACCGCGACCGCGCTTCTGGTCTGGACGCTGATGGACAAGATGGCCTACGGCAAGCCGTCGATCATCGGCGCGGTCAACGGCATGATCGCCGGCTTGGTGGCGATCACGCCCGCCGCCGGCTATGTGAACGGCTGGGGCGCGATCATCATCGGCATAGCCGCCGGGATCATTCCCTGGTTCAGCATGAACAAGCTGCAAAAGACCAAGCTGATGATGAAAGTGGACGACACCTTGAGCGTATTCTCCACCCACGGCATTGCGGGCCTGATGGGCGGCCTGCTGACCGGCATCCTCGCCACTCCGGACATGCTGCAATATATCGGCACCGACAAGGAGGCACCCGGCGTCAACGTGACCGGCTTGCTCTACGGCAATCCCGACCAGCTCCTGCTGCAGTTCTACGGCGCGGCGTTCATCATCGTGTACAACGTGATCGCCACCTACATCATCCTCAAGGTCATCTCGTTCTTCGTGCCCTTGCGCATGGATGAGGCCATGCTCAAGGTGGGCGACGACGCCGTTCACGGCGAGACCGCCTACGCGATCGGCACGGAAGGCGAGTAGTCGGCGACCCGCCTTCCTCGCGCCGCGGCCTGCGAGGTTTCCGCAGCTCCTGCGGGACCTCGCGGCCGGCTGAACCCGGTAAGGGTGGTCGACGTCGCCGAGGGTTCCGAAACCTTCGCGCCTTCCCGACAGCAGTCTCGACCGGTCGAGGTGGCGGCGGTCCCGCGTGTTTTAGACAAATGCTGTCTAATTCAGGTTTCATGATTGCCGGACTGCTGATAATTTCATGGTCGCGAGCATCTGAAAGAGCGACTGATACAGCAACGCCCCGCCTTTTCGAGCGACAGCGGGGCGCTTGCTTGTCTTCGCGACAGCTGCTCGCGATTTACCCGCCCCGCTCGCCGCCGCGGCTGCGGCGCATAGAGCGGGCGCTGCCGAAGAGCTTTCGAGGAGGCGACAGAGCCAGCTCTCCCCGCGGCTCTTGGCCGAGGCGATCTGCGTCCCCAGCGCTGCGGCAGCAGCTTTAGCGGCATGGCCTGTGCCGCCTGCGCCATGAAAGCGCGCCAGGCTGGTCTTCTCGCCCTCTCGCCCCCATCCGCGAAATCTACTGATTTGATCTGCATCAAGGCGCCGGCCCAGAGATCGGGCTGGGATTTGCCGGAACAGATGTTTTGCGAGGCCGCTCCATGAGCTCCGACGAACTTCTGCGCGATCTCCGCAACATCGACTGGCTCATCGCCGCGCTGAGCACGCAACAGACCGTGGATGACGAAGACCTCGAAGATCTTCATTGGCTTCGCGCACGACGCAAATTCCTGTCGACGCTGCTCGAGATTCGGATCGCGCAGAGAGGCAAGAAGGTAGTCAGCCTTGAGCTTTGGCGCGGGGATCGCGCCGCTGCGTCCCAACAGGCGGCGAAGGTCGCTTGAGGCCGGCTGACCTCGACGAGCATCATCGGCGTCGAATACGAGAAAGACCCGGCCGAGTCCCAATCAGAGCGACGCCGGCGCCTGGTTTGCGGCCGAGACGCGCGGGCTCGGGCCGGCGAACTTCCTGTCGGCATGCCGCTGGCGCAGATTCCGCCACCAGAGCCTCCTATGATCTCGGCGAGGAGCCTCCGCCATGACCCGCCTCGTCACCTGGAATGTCAATTCGATTAAGGCCCGCGTCCATGCCGTCGCCAGCTGGCTCAAGGCCGAGAAGCCCGACGTGGTCATGTTACAGGAGATGAAGTGCATCGATGACGAGTTCCCCCGCCAGGAATTCGAAAAACTGGAATACCATGTCGAGACGGTCGGCCAGAAGGCCTACAACGGCGTGGCTATCCTGTCGCGTCCTCGGCTCTGTGTTGAGCGCCGCCGGCTGCCGGGCGACCCTGAAGACGATCAGGCCCGTTATATCGAAGCCGTCGTCGAGTTGTCCGCCGGAGGCGAGCGCCGCCCGCCAACCCTACGCGTGGCCTCCCTTTATCTGCCCAACGGCAATCCCGCCGGCAGCGAGAGCTTCGCCTATAAACTTGATTGGATGACGCGCCTTGTTCGCCATGTGCGCCAGCTGCTCAAGCAGGAGGAAGCACTAGTCCTCGGCGGCGATTACAACGTTGCGCCGACCGACGCCGACGTCTACGACCCTTTCCTGTGGGGCAATGACGCCCTGTGTCGGCCGGAAGCGCGTGCCAAGTTCCGGGAGCTGCTGAAGTATGGCCTCACCGACGTGATCGGGGCGCGCCACCCCGAACCCGGCAACTACACTTTCTGGGACTATCAGGGCCGCGCTTGGGCCAACAACCTTGGCTGGCGCATCGATCATCTCCTGCTCTCGCCGCAGGCGCTCGCCGGGCTCGTCGATTGCGGTATCGACAGGAGACCGCGCGGCAAGGAAAAGCCGTCCGACCACGTTCCGGTCTGGTGCGACCTGAACCTGTGAGGCGGATTAGGCGCCGTTCTGCGGCTTCGGCATCGGCGCGAAGGGCTCGAAGCGATTGAGCTGCGTCAATGAATGCCGATCGGTGCCTGCGCAGCATCGCCTGGGTGGGAAGGCCATAATGCAGGTCGGCAGGGTTCCTGCCTGTTCCAAGACCGCAGGTCCGACATGACGGCGGGTCCGTTCCCAGGCACGGCAATGCCTGACGCCGACTGGTGGGATGTTCTCTGGCCGGAGCCGAGCAGAGTGCTCGCCGAGCTCGGCCTGCAGTGCGGAATGGAGGCGATCGATCTCTGCTGCGGCGACGGGCTCTTCACTGTCGCAATGGCGAAAATCTGCCGCCATGTGACTGGCATCGATATCGAGCCCGAAATATTGGCCAAAGCGAACGCGCGGATGAAGCTGGCCGGGGTTGCAAATTGCGATCTGATTCTGGGCAATGCCTACGATATCGCGGTTTTGGTGCGAACCGTCCTGGATTTCGTGCTGCTGGCGAACACCTTGCACGGTGTTCCGGACCAATTGCGTCTTGGCCGCGCGGTCGCTTCCGTCCTGAACCCGGCCGGACGGTTCGCATTGGTCAATCGGCATCGGCGGCCACGCGAGGAGACAAAGGTTCTTGGCCAGCCGCGCGGACCTGCGACGCAGATGCGCCTCGAGCCGTCCGATGCGGCGGAGCTGTTGGCGCCGGCCGGACTGGGGTTGGTGAATTTGGTCGAGCTTCTACCCCATCACTACGGCGCGATATTCCAAAAGGAGTCTTCGCATTCGCGCCGGAAATTCTGATCATCATGGTCGGAATCGCTCTCCGGGCTGCGGTCCCGCACTCGGCAAGACGATGCCAAGCCGCCGCGTCGCACGAACAAAATGCATTATTTGTCCACGCTTGGCGTCTCCGCGCGCGGCCGCTCGCCCTCACCACCGCGTCTGCGGCAAGTAGAGCTGACGCTGCTCGACCGGGGCCGGGCGGTGGGCGCTCGCGCCGTCGCTGCCGAAGATGCTGTGGAGGAGACCGCCGAGCCAGCTCTCCGCATGGTTCTTGGCCGAGGCGATCTGCGTCGCCGGCGTCGGCGCCGCCGGCAGCGGCTTCACCGGCATGCCCTGCACCGCCTGCGCCATGAAGGCGCGCCACGTCCGCGCCGGCAGGCTGCCGCCGGTCACGTGGTTCATCGCGGAGTTGTCGTCATTGCCGAGCCAGACTCCGGCGACGAGATCGGCGCTATAGCCGATGAACCAGGCGTCGTGGAAGTCCTGCGTCGTGCCGGTCTTGCCCGCCACCGGCCGGTCGAGCTGGGCGGAGCGGCCCGTGCCGCGGGTGATGACCCCGGTCAGCATCGCGTTCATCTCGCCGGCGATCTCCGGCGTCATGACTTGGCCACCGCCATCGCCCTGGCGCTTGTAGAGGAGGGCCCCGCGGCGGTCGCGGATCTCGGTGATGCCATAGGGGAGCGCGGCGCGGCCGCCGCCGGCGAAGGCGCAATAGGCACTGGTGAGGTCGAGCAGCGTCACCTCCGAGGTGCCGAGTGCGAGGCTCGCATCGCGAGTAAGCTCGCTGGTGATGCCGAGGCGATGGGCGGCGGCGATGACGTTGTCGA
>JASHRZ010000227.1 GCA_030037055.1 Alphaproteobacteria bacterium | reverse complement strand
TCGAGCGGATAGCGCATCCGGTTGGCGAGGCTGCCGCCATACTCGTCCTCGCGCCGGTTCGTGAGCGGCGAGAGGAAGCTCGCCAGCAGGTAGCCATGGGCGAAATGCACCTCGATGATGTCGAAGCCCGCCGCCTCGGCGAGCCTTGCCGCGCGCACGAAATCCTCGCGCACGCGGTCCATGTCGGCGCGGTCCATCGCCCGCGGCACCTGGCTGTGCGGAAGGTAGGGGATCGGCGAGGGCGCGATGATCGGCCAGTTGCCCTCGGGCAGCGGCTCGCTGTCGCCTTCCCAACTGCGACGGGTCGATGCCTTGCGCCCGGCATGGGCGAGCTGGATGCCGATCCTGGCGGCGGACGCGCGATGCACGAAATCGACGATGCGCTTCCAGCCGGCGGCATGCTCGGGTTTGTAGAGCCCGGCGCAGCCGGGGCTGATGCGGCCCTCGCGCGACACGTCGGTCATCTCGGTCATGATGAGGCCGGCGCCGCCCACCGCGCGGCTGCCAAGATGCACGAGGTGCCAATCGTCGGGCATGCCGTCCTCGGCCGAGTATTGGCACATCGGCGAGACGACGACGCGGTTGGCGAGCAGCATGTCGCGCAGGCGGAAGGGCGTGAACATCGGCGGCGGCGCCGGCTCCGCCGGGACGTTGACGCCGCTCTGATTGGCCGCCTTCGACGCAAACCAGCGGTCGAGGCGGGCGACGAAATCGGGATCGCGCTGCTTCAGATTGGCGTGCGTAATGCGCAGCGAGCGCGTCAGCAGACTCGAGGCGAACTCCAGCGGCTCGAGCTTTCCGAAATACCGCTCGGTTTCCTCGAACCATTGCAGGCTCGCCTGCGCGGCGCGCTGGACCGCTTCCACCTCCGGCCGCCGCACTGCCTCGTAGGCCGCCAGCGCCGCCGGCACGTCGCCCGGCGCGCGCGCCAGCGCGTCGGCGAGCACGATGGCATCCTCCATGGCGAGCTTGGTGCCCGATCCCACCGAGAAATGCGCGGTATGCGCGGCGTCGCCGATGAGCGCGACCCGGTCGAAGGACCAGCATTCGTTGCGCACCGTCGGGAAGCTGCGCCACAGCGCCCGGCTCTTTAGCAGCTTGTGGCCTTGCAGCTCGTCGGCGAAGAGCTTTTCGCAAAAGGCAATCGTATCGTCCTCCGAGGCGCCGGCGAGCCCGGCGCTTTTCCAGCACGCCTCGGTGGTCTCGACGATGAAGGTGCCGTGGCCGGCGTCGAACTGATAGGCATGGACGCGCCACAGGCCGTGCCGGTCCGCCTTGAAGAAGAAGGTGAAAGCCTCGAAGCGGCGCGTGGTACCGAGCCAGATGAACTTGTTGGGGCGCCAGTCGAGCGTCGGCCGGAACGCCTCGGCAAAGCGGCCGCGCACCAGGCTGTTGGCGCCGTCGGCAGCAAGCAGGAGATCGCCCCGCCGCAACGGCTCGACGTCGCTCACTTCCTGATGGAAGCGCAGCTCGACGCCGAGCGCCTCGGCGCGGCGCTGCAGGATGTTGAGGAGCCGCTTGCGGGCGAGGCCGGAGAAGCCGTGGCCGCGCGAGGTCAGCATCTCGCCCCGGTAGTGGATGTCGATCGCATCCCAATGGGCGAAGCTACGGGTGATCTCGGCATAGCTTTCGGGATCGGCGGCGGCGATGTTGTTGAGCGTCTCGTCCGAGAACACGACGCCCCAGCCGAAAGTGTCGTCGGGGCCGTTGCGCTCCAGCACGGCGATGCGGTGGGAGGGATCGCGCCGCTTCATGAGCAGGCTGAAGAAGAGCCCGGCCGGCCCGCCGCCGATAACCGCGATGTCCATGCGAAATTATTTTAGACTTAAACTATCGCCGCTTCCAGCGCGCTGCCGCAGGGAAATAGTTAGCAAGAACCTACCAATAGCGCTCGCGCGCCGATTGCCCTCGCGTTGCGGCCAGGGTAGAGTTTCATAAATAAAAAAGCACGGTCGCGCTCGGAGATGGTTTGGGCGGGTCCGAATAGCAAAGACCTCGTCAATCAACAGGGGGAGAGCCTATGGCGGTTTCTGCAAGGGGGGGTGGTGACGCGGCCGGCAAGCATTGGCTGAACTTCGTCATCGGCGCCTCTTCGGTCGGCACGCCGATCGCATGGTATGATTTTATATCTCCGCGGCGTCCTCACCCGGTTATTCCGCAAGCATTTCTCCTCGCCAAGCCTCGATCGCACCATTGCTCTGATCGCCGGCCTCTTCGCGTTCCGGACCGGTGTGCCGGTCCGCCCGTTCGGGGCCGCCGTCTTCGGCGGCGATCTCATCGGCCGCAAGTGCATCTTCATGCCGCGGCCGATACTACAATAGAGTGTACCGCTTCACGAACTGTCCATCTCAACAGGCGAGGGGTGAGGGTATGAGCGACGTCGGCAGTCCCATTCACGCCATTGCGGCGAAGCGTTGGAAGATCGCGGTGACGCTGAGCGTGCTTGTGCTCGTGATCTACTTCGGCTTCATCCTGCTGGTTGCGTTCGGCAGGCCCTTGCTTTCGATTCTCCTGGGCCCCGGGCTCAGCGTCGGGATCCTGCTCGGCGCGCTGACGATCGTCTCCTGCTGGGTGCTCGCTATCATCTATGTAAGATGGGCGAACCACTACTATGACGAAGAAGTCGCGCGGGCAGCGCGTCGAGGGAGGAAATCATGAGCGGCGGATCGAACATTGAAGCAATCCTGTTCTTCTTCCTATTCATCGCGCTGACGCTCGGCATTACCTACTGGGCGGCCCGGCGAACGAAGACGACCGAGCACTTCTATGCCGCCGGGCACGGGGTCACCGGCTTTCAGAACGGCCTGGCGCTGGCCGGCGACTACATGAGTGCGGCGAGCTTTCTGGGCATCGCCGGGCTTGTCGCGCTCAACGGCTTCGACGGCTTGATCTACTCGACGGGGTGGCTGGTCGGCTGGCCGATCATTCTGTTCCTGATCGCGGAACCGCTGCGCAACCTCGGCAAATACACTTTCACCGACGTCGTGGCCTACCGGCTGCAGCAGGGGCCGGTGCGGATCGCTGCGGCGATCGGGACGATGGCCGTCGTGCTCACCTATCTGCTCGCCCAGATGGTCGGCGCCGGCACGCTCATCAAACTGCTGTTCGACCTGGACTACACGATCGCGGTCATCATCGTCGGCGCCGTCATGATGGCCTACGTCCTGTTCGGCGGCATGCTGGCGACAACCTGGGTGCAGATTATCAAGGCCTGCCTGCTCCTCGGCGGAGCCGTGGTCATGGCCCTGCTGGTGCTGGCTCAGTTCGGCTTCAGTCCGACGGCTTTGTTCGCCAAAGCCGCAGAGCTCAACGGCGATCAGGTCCTCAAGCCCGGCACCAAGGTGGTGACCGGGGCGTGGGACGCCGTCTCGCTCGGCCTCGCGCTCATGTTTGGCACCGCCGGGCTGCCGCATATCCTGATGCGCTTCTACACGGTTCCCGACGCCAAGCAGGCGCGCATCTCGGTGGCATGGGCGACGATTTGGATCGGTCTCTTCTATCTCATCACTTTCGTGCTCGGCTTCGGCGCCATGGTGCTGGTCGGCACGAAGGGGATCCTCGCCGCCGGCGGCGGCGGCAATATGGCCGCCCCGCTGCTCGCCAACGCGGTCGGCGGCACGGCCTTCTTCGGCTTCATCTGCGCGGTCGCATTTGCCACCATTCTCGCGGTCGTCGCCGGGCTCACGCTCTCCGGTGCGGCGGCGCTGTCCCACGACATCTGGGTCAACGTGGTCAGGGCCGGACATGCGCCGGAAAGCGAGCAGCTTCGAGTGGCGCGCATTGCGGCCGTCATCCTCGGCATCTTGGCGATCTTGCTGGGGATCGTTTTCCGCGGCCAAAACGTGGCGTATATGGTTGGACTCACCTTCTCGATCGCGGCCTCGGCGAACTTCCCCGCGCTGGTGATGGCGATCTTCTGGCGCCGCTTTACCACCTGGGGCGCGGTCACCGCAATCTTGGTGGGCGCAATCGGATCCCTGGTGCTGCTCTATTGCGGCCCCACCATCCAGGTCGACATCCTGAAGGCGGACATTGCGGTGGTCTCGCAGAACTGGTGGTACTTCCCGCTCAAGAATCCCTGCCTTGTCAGCATGACGTTGTCCTTCGTCGTGGGGATCGTGGTCTCGCTGCTCATGCCCGAACCGGCGGCCGAGAAGGAGTTCGCTCAAGTGGAGCGCCGCGTCATCCTGGGCGCGTTGGCCGACCTCGAGACGAGCGGCGGCAGGCCGATCGCCGCCGAGTGATCGAAGGCTGAATGATTGACCTGGGGTGCCGCACGCTTGGGTGCGGCACCTGGTTTTCTGAGCGAGCAGCATGGGCGAGTGGCTGCGGCGCCTGAGCGGCACGATCGGTCAGGTGGTCGAACCGCTCCCGGTCACGGGTTCGCAGAGCGAACCGCTCTTCGGTCTTGTGGCGCGGATGCGGGAAGCCGGCGACACGGTCGCGCTGATCACGGATGCCGAGGGCCGCGTCGCCGGGCTGCTCACGGCTGAAGATCTTCTTCAGCGCGCCTTGTTCACGCTCGAACCCGACCAGCCGACGGCCGCCGCATTGGGTCCCCGCATTTCACCCCTGCGCCCGCACGATCGGATCTATCGGGCGCTCGCCGAGATGAAACGCCAGCGCCGTCGCTGCCTTCCGGTCGTGGACGGAGCCGGGCGGGCCATTGGCGTCGTGTGGACCGACAGGGTGTCCGGCTTTCTCGCCGGAGAGATCCTGACGCAGCTCGATGCCGCGATCGTCAGCGAGACCGCGCCTCCCTCTCCCGAGACGCATGCGGCCCAAGCGGCGATCGCCGCCACGCTTCTGGCAAGTCGCGAGCCCGTCACCGAGACGATCGCGCTCATCAACGCGCTCAATGACGACATCGCCCGATCGGTCCTGCAGCGGACTCGCGAAACGATGGCCGCCGACGGCTGGGGCGAACCGCCGGTGGAGTTCGCAGTGCTCGTGATGGGCTCGGCCGGACGCGGCGAGAGCTTGTTGCACCCCGATCAGGACAACGGGTTCATCCTCGCCGATCATCCGGATCTCGAGCACGACCAGATCGACCGGTACTTCGTCGAGCTCGCGCGGCGCTTCACGCGCGGCCTGGCGCTGGCCGGTTTTCCCCTGTGCAGCGGCGACGTCATGGCGACCAACCCTCTCTGGCGCAAGAGCCTGCAACAATGGCGGACGCAAGTGACCCAGTGGATGGGCTCGCGCGGCAACGAGGCGATGATGTTCACCGATATTTTTTACGATTTTCGCGACATCGCCGGCCCGCCCGAGCTCGCCGGCGCGCTTCGCCGCCACGTCACCGAGGCCGCGCGCGACAATTTACCGTTCCTCGCGCAAATGTCCTGGCTGCAGAAAGATCACACGAGCAGCGTCGACGTCTTTGGGCAGTTGATCGCCAAGGACGGACCGGAGCAGGATGCGATCGACCTCAAGCTCCGCGCCACCAAGCCGCTGGTCGAGATCGTGCGCCTGCTGGCGCTCAAGAGCGGGGTTGCGGCGACCGGAACCGCCATGCGCCTCGCCGGTCTCGCCGAGGCCGGCGTGCTCGCGCCGGAGGATGCCAGGAAGTTGAGCGATGATCTGGCATTCCTTCTGGAGCTTCTTCTGCGTCATCAGATCGGCCGGATGTCCGAGGGCCGCATCCCCGACAATTGCATCAAGCCGGGATCGCTCGATCGGCCGACGGAGGCACGGCTCGTGCAGGCGTGCCGGCATATCCACCGGTGGCGGCATCGGCTCATCGCCGACTTCATTCCCGCTCTCGGATGAGCATCAGGCCGCCGACGCGGCGGCGCGCTTGCGCGGAAGCCATACGTTGAAGACGGCGCCGCCGCTCGGTGCATCTTCGACCCAGGCGCGACCGCCGAAATGCTCGATGATCATGCGCGAAATCGCGAGCCCGAGGCCGCTTCCTTCGGGCTTGGCGGTCAGCATATCGCCGACCTGGCGGAAACGTTCGAAGATCATGTCGCGATGGGCAGGCGCAATTCCCGGTCCATTGTCTGCGACCGACAGCCTGACGCCATCGGCCTCGTTGACAACGGTAAGCGTCACCCGTCCGGCGTCCTTCGGCGAGAACTTTACGGCATTGGACAGCAAATTGACCACGACCTGGAACAACCGATCACGATCGGCCAAGGTGGTGGATATGTCTTCCGGGAGATCGACCATCAGCGCGACATTCTTGTCGCGAAAGAGCTGGCCGAGCGCGGTTGCCGCTTCGCGCGCCACCGCCGCGACCGACACACTTTCCATGTGCCATTCGACGCTGCCCGACTGGATCTTGGCGACGTCGAGCATGTCGTTGATCAGTCGCGTCAATCGCTCGCTCTCGGCGACGACGATGCGCAGGAATTCCTGTCGCCGCCCCTCCTCGAGCGAAGGGTTGTCCAGGAGGATCTCGGAGAACGACCGGATCGAGGTCAACGGCGTGCGCAATTCATGACTCACCGTCGAGACGAAATCATCCTTGAGCCGATCGAGCTCCCGCAGCCGTTCGTTTGCGCGGCGCAGCTCCGCCGTAGTGGCCTCGAGCGCCTGCGACTGCCGCTCGAGGCGGCGGCTGTATTCGATCGCTTGTGAGGTTTCGTCGAGGATGCGCATGACTTCCTCGGCGCCGATCGGTTCTTCGTGCGCCACCGACGCGACCAAGACACGGGCCGACGCGCTGCCGATCGCCCCGGCAAGAAGCCGCTCGGCGAGATTTACCGTCCCGGCGTCGGCGGCGAGCAGCGCCGGGTCGCGGCCGCGACGCCGGGCTTCCTCGGCAAACGCCTCGCGGGTGCGGGCTTCACCGAGAAAGTGACCGACGAGCTGCACAAGGTCGGCGACCTGCGCCGTACCGCGCCAGAGACGCCCCTCGTCGCGTTTCAGTCCGTTCCAGTCATCGACGAAGAGCGCGGCCTGGCCGCGCTCGAGAGCGGATTGGTCGACGAAGAGCGATACGCCGACGATTGCCGTAATGTTCAGCAGCATTGACCAGAAGACCCCGTGGGTGACCGGATCGAGACCGTCGAGCCCGAACAGAGCGGAAGGCCGCAATGCGCTGAGACCGAATGCACCGTGCTCCAACAGCTCGCGCGGCAGCCAACCCTGCGAGCCGATGGACGGCAGCAGCAGGGTGTAGGCCCAAACGACGAAACCCAAGCTGACCCCGGTCAGCACGCCGGCCCGGGTTGCCCGCCGCCAGAACAGCCCAAACACAATCGCTGGAAAGAATTGGGCAACCGCCGCGAAGGACACGAGGCCAATTGACACCAAGCCGTATGTCTCGCGCACAAGCCGCACATAGGTGAAGCCAAGCAGGACGACGATGACGATGGCGGCACGCCGAATGCCGAGCAGCACGGGACGCGTGCCAAGACCGAGCCATCCGCACCGGAGCAGGAGCGGGACGACCAGATCGTTGCAGATCATCGTGCTGAGCGCGACCGTCTCGACGATCACCATGCTGGCTGCGGCGGAGAGTCCTCCGAGGAAGGCGAGCAAAGCAAGCCCGCTATATCCGGCAACGAGCGGCAGGGTGAGCACCAGCGTATCGGGGTCCGTGCCCTTCGGGACGGTGAGCAGCGCCGCCAGCGCGATCGGGAAAACAAACAGGTTAATTGCCAGCAGGTAGGCTGGGAACAGCCACAAGGCGCGATCGAGGTGGCGCTCGTCGACATTTTCGACGACCATGACCTGGAACTGCCGCGGCAGGCAGACGATCGCCGCCATGGCGAGGAACGTCATGGTGATCCAGTCGATGCCGGCCAGGGGGCCGCCGAGCTTGAACTGCTGCGCTAGGCTCGGCTCGGCGCTGGCACGGGCAAAAATGTCTCCGAAGCCGTCGAACAGCACGACGCCGGCGAAAAGGCCGACCGCCACAAAGCTCACGAGCTTGACGATCGACTCGAAGGCGACCGCCGCCACGATGCCTTCGTGTCGCTCACTTGCATCGATCTTTCGCGTGCCGAACAAAATCGCGAAAAGCGCCAGAACGCACGCGACCCAGATCTCGGTATCGCGCAGGATACCCGATCCGCCGAGGCCACCCTGATAGTCGTGCAGCACTTTGAGGCTGGTCGACACGGCTTTCAGCTGGAGTGCTATGTACGGAACGCTGCCAATGACGGCGATGACCGTGACGAGTCCCGCGACCGCCCCGCTCTTGCCGAAGCGGGAAGCAAGCAAATCAGCGATCGAGGTGATGCGATGCGCCTTTGAAACCCGCAGGATACGGTTTAGGAACGCCCAGCCGAGGCAAAAAACCAGGGTAGGACCGAGATAAATCGGCAGAAAGTCGAGACCTCTCGTGGCGGCGCGGCCCACGCTGCCAAAGAACGTCCAGGACGTGCAGTAGACGGCCAGCGACAGCGCATAAACGATGCTCGAATTGATCAGGCTGCGGCCGGTGACTGCGCGGCGGTCGCCAATGGTGGCAATGACAAACAGCAGGCCCATGTAGGCCGCCGCTGCCACGAGAAGGAAGCTGCTTGCGAGCACGGTTCATTCCTTCACGTTCGCTCTGTTCGACCACGAGCCCTTGCGCTCGACCGTAAGCGCAATGAGGGCCGTCACCACCCCCCACACACAGAAGAGATAGACAAAGAGCAAAGGCCAGCCGAACACCGTCGCGCCGGTGAACAGCCAGAGCACCGGCGGATTGAATAGGGCGACGCCCAGCGCAAACAGCGCGACGAGGCGATCTCTACGACGAACTTCCCGCGGCATGACGTTCAAATCCGAGTTGGCGAGCCCGCAGTTGGCCCATCATGTCGGTCGAGGCGAGCAGTTGGTCGAGACGCACGATGCCACGCCGCTCGCATTGATCAAGAAGCCGCAACAGGACGGCGGCCGTGAGCAACGAGTCGCTCAACGCACTGTGTCGGTCGACGACGTCGAGCCCGAACCGCGCAGCGATCGCGTCCAAGGAATGGTCTGCCTCGTCTGGATAGAGGTAGGCCGACAAGAGGAGCGTATCCACGATCGGCTGATCGAATGAGATCGACTCGTCGGCCGCGCGGTAGAGAAACGACGTGTCGAACGCGGCGTTGTGAGCAACCAGCACAGCGTCGGCGGCAAAGCGGTGGAACGCGGGCAGCACCAGCGCGAAGGGCGGCTTGTCGCGCACCATGGCGTTGGTGATGCCGTGGAAGCGAACGGAAGCTTCCGAAATGGATCGGCCGGGATTGACCAGCCGCTCGAAGGTCTCGGTCGTAAGGATGCGGCCGTTGACGATCCGGACCGCCGCGATCGAGACGACCTCGTCGCCTCCGGTCGGCATGAGCCCGGTGGTCTCGAGATCGAAGGCCACGTAGGTAAGCTCTTTGAGCGAATAGTCGGCGAATCGACCTGCCGGCGCGGGACGGCGCAACAGATCGAAGTCGTAGAATTCCGGCCGCGCCGGCCTCAGGGGTCGTTCTCGCGCCGGTTCGGCCTGGGCCGAGGCGAGCGGGATCCGCAGTCTTGCGGTGTCGGGGCCTGCGGCCTGACTCCAGGCATCGCTGCCGTGACGGCGCAGTACGATACGGCCGGTCAGAGGCCCGAGGCCGCCGGTGAGCGGTCGGTCGAGCCAGGACTCGAGCTCTCCCGCCGCGATCGGGAGGCCGTTCCAGATCACGTCGAGATAGATGCGCTTGTCGCTGCGATGCAGCGCCATGTCGAACGCTTCTACCCTAACGGCGACGTGGAGCTGCCGCAGGAGGAAGTCCAGCAGGACCAGAAGCGATAGGCTGTCGCCGTAGAGCCAGCACGGCAGTCCGGTCGCGGTGACCTGGACGGGACTGCCGATGAGGCGCCGCTTCAGCGAGCCGATCAGGTCGCTCGAATAGATTTCGGCCATCATCCAGCGGCCGCCGCCCAGCTCGCGATAACCGCGGGCGAGCGTATCGAGGCGCTGGCTGAGCGCAATGCTTTCGCTCAGCACGACTTCGTGAAACGCGGATTGTTCCGCGGCCGTCAGATTCGGATTTTGCGAGAGCGTCTCGGCGGCCGCGCGCAAATTCGCGATCGGCGCGCGCAGTCCCTCGGTTGCCGAATCCAGGAGGTCATCGCGCGTTGCCAGCGCCGCGTCTTCCTCACCCACCTCGGTGAAGCTGAGCACGTATCCGTTCGGCCTCCCGGCTGCGTCGCGCACAACGCCGAGGCGCATACCGACCAAGCGCTGTGCTTCGGCGGCCCCGCACATGAAGCGTGTTCCCTGACCCGCCCAGCCGGTTTCCAGCCGCTGTATCTGCCGCTCGAGGGCGTGGAGCACCGGTTCGCGAGTCAGCGACGGGAAGATCGTTCGGCCCAATCCGAAACTTTGCGTGCCGCCCAGAATTTCTGCGGCGGCCTGGTTGTAGAGCAGGACCTGGTGCTGCAGGTTGCAGACGATGATGCCCTCGGTGAGATCGAGCAGAATGGCCTCGAGCCAGCGCTTCTGTTCCGTTGCCCTCTGCTGCGCCTCGCTAAGCGCCTGCGCGCCGCGCAATTCGGCGCTCACCAGACGCGTGCGCATGGCCTCGATGCTTTCCACCAATCGGCCGAGCCAATGGCGCGTGCCTATGGCGAGCGCATAGCTCGGGTTTTCGCGAGCTACGATTGCCAGATCGAGAGCGAGCCGATCGAGCGGGCGTACCAGGCATCGGATGAACAGCCACGAGACCGCTGCGATAAGCGTGAGCAGCGCGACACCCCCAGCCGCCAGCGGGCGCCAAGCGACGTCGCCGAAAACAAGCGCCACAGCGGCGAATTCCAGCGCCGCGAGCGCGGCGAATCCGACAAGCAGAGGGACGACGATCGCCGTCACCGCTCGCGGCTCGGTCCGGGTGTCTGCCATATCAATTCCTGGCAGCGCCAAGAATGCGACGGACGCGTTCGACAAGCTCGCGCGTCGAAAACGGCTTTGTCACGTAATCGTCGGCGCCGAGCGAAAGCCCTTTTTCCCGCTGAATTTCGCCGCCCCGGGCGGTGAGCATGACGACACGGACGTTGTGCCAGTCTGGATTGGCGCGGATCTCCTGGCAAACCGCATAACCATCGCGGCCGGGTATCATGACGTCGAGCAGCACGAGGTCGGGAGGCTCCTCGGCGATCGCGGCAAGCGCCGCCTCACCATTCGATACAGTACGTACCCGAAACCCCGCCTGCCTGAGCAGAAATTCGAGAGACAACACGATATTGGGCTCGTCATCGGCAACGAGGATGGATGCACCCACCTCCGCTCCTCCTCCAAGCTCCGGTTCCAACCAGCGCGGGCTCCGCGCAAGTTGAATAGGCTATATGGGCCAACCGGCGAAGCCTTGACCCAAATCAATGGGGTGAGCACGCGGTCTCGTGCACCAATTTGATCGTGATAAGCTGTACCGCCATAGGGGGCCGATGGCAACCAACATCGCCAATCCGCCCTTCGTGACGTTCGAACCGCACGACAACAATTTGTCATCGGCCCATCGACAATGCCGGCGGGAAGGACTGACGAAGAATCGCGCCCGAAGCGCGCTCAGGTCTCCGTGCCCTCCGGGCCTCGGCGGTGAACCCCTATGCAATCGCCCTGCTGAAAGGGGGATGCGGAATGTTTGATCGCGATCCCAAGCACCGGTGCAAACGGCGACGGCGTCCGGCCACTCGGGGGAGAGGTCGGTGCGGAAGGCGCCGAGCATGCGCGAGGTGACCATGGCGACGCCGGGCTTGTGGATGCCGCGGGTGGTCATGCATTGATGCGCCGCCTCGATGACGACGGCGAGCCCTTGGGCTGGAGCACCTCGTCCAGCGTGTTGGCGATCTGCGCCGTCATCTTCTCCTGGATCTGCAGCCGCCGGGCA
>JASHRZ010000226.1 GCA_030037055.1 Alphaproteobacteria bacterium | reverse complement strand
GGCCTAGTGATGGGCCAGCCCTGGGACCGCGCCAAAGTCAACCCGGCGACCGTCGAGGCGATGGCGAAGGTGGCAGCGGGGCTCGGGACCACTCTGGCGCTGCTGCCGAGCGGCACGTTCCGCAACGGCTGGGCGTGGCCCGCACCCAGCATCGGCAATTTCGGCACCGACTACGTCGCGCGCGCCGCGGTGGCGCGCAACGGGCTCACCGCGAACACGCCGCGCGAGGCGATCTACATCGCGGGGCTCGCCGGCAGCGACGGCCAGCCGCTCTCGGGCGAGCGTCGCTATGCCGTGACCTTCACCAAGCTGCCGCCTTTCGTCCCGCCGGGCTTCTGGTCGCTCACGCTCTATGATGCCGCCAACAACTACACCGTGCCCAATGCAATCGACCGCTATGCGCTCGGCAGCGACGACCAGGGCATGAAGCCCAATCCCGACGGTTCGCTCACCATCCATGTCCAGAAGGACGATCCCGGCCCGGACAAGCGAGCGAATTGGCTGCCGGCACCCGCCGGCCGCTTCTACCTGATCCTCAGATCCTATGCGCCCGGGACGGAGCTGCTGCGCGCCCAGACGGATCCGGACGCGTTTCCGCTGCCGCCGATCACGCCGGTCGACTGAGCAAGGCTTGCGCCCGCAGCTCGTCGACCAGGACGCGTATGTTCGCCGAACAGTCGACGGGCACGGCGACGAGAGGAACGCCGCCGACAGAGAAGGCCGCCTCGAGCGCAGGCGCTTAGCGCCTTGCGCCATACAGTGAAGTCAGCCGGACGAACATTGAGATCATGGTCGATGACAGTGGTGTTAGAAGGTAGCTTCCTCATCAGCGCGACGATGTCACGGTCGCCTGGATAGCGTTTCCAGTCCCAATTCGGATGCTCCTCGTGTTCTGCTGTGCGTAGGCAGATGTTGATGCCTCGATCCGATTTGCAAAGCTCGTGCATCCGGTTTGCGAAGAGGCGGCCGAGAGGCGATGCACGCCTCGCCACCGCCGCTCCGATGTCAGCCGCCGCAATCGTGTGCTGCTCGCTTCTCCATTTCTTGCATGTGCGGCGTTGCCACGCCCGTTCGCGTCCAGGTGACCCGATCGTTGTCGTCCCAGAGGCCGACCCAATGGTTCACCCAGCATGTGCAAAAGCGCGGCGCGTCCTGTTGTCCCGCGTGTTCGACGATGCATTGGTGTGTCGCCGCGTTGATCATGTCCTGCAAGGAGTAGAGCGGCTGTGCCTGTGCAGCGGAGCTAAAGAGAATGACGAGCCACACCCACATGAGTGGACGCATTGTCGGCTCCTTCAATGATCGTGAACGTCGACCAATGACCAGGTCGTGCACAGCTTGCCACAGCTCAAGAGAAAAGCCCCGCCGAATTTAGGGCCTCAATTGCCTGCCTTGGCACATGGCTGCGCGGCGCAGGCCTATAGCGAGCGACGGCATGAATGGCCCCCGCTCAACCTGACTAGCCAGGCCGATGTGGTACGCATCCTTAGATCGGCCGAATCGTTGCCGGCGAAGGTCGTGGTCAATGCCGCGCTGCCATTGAAGGGATATTGCAAGCCGAGATCCAGCTCTCACTCGGCTTCCACGCGACTGCAGATCAATAAACGGAAACACCGTGCGTTAGGGGGAGCATCGGCCACCAGGGAAGGTCGGCGTGATGCAGTTGCCGAGCGCAGTCGGTAAAAACGGTAGAAACGTCTGACCGGGAACTCCCGGACCGGGTCCCGGACCGGCTGTCGGCTCAATCCCGGCGAGGATCGTGACGTCCGTGAGCGCGATGTCCTTAGCGTTCCGATTCGCTTCGTCCGTGGTGGCCAGCTGCACTCCTTGCTCGGTCACCGTGAAGCAATCACCCGCGAAGTAATCTTTGCTGATGCCGTTCAAAGCTTGGCCATACGCGTGACCGCTCTCAACACACACAGTCGTCTTCAGCACCCCGTCCGCGTCCCTGAACAAGTCCACATTGATCGACGTGCCGCGCACGCCAATAGTGCCGTTGGGCGTTTGGATCGAGTAAGACTGATGGGCCATATTGCCTGTCACGAACCGAAATACGCCCTCCGTGAGCGTCAGGAAAAACGCGCTTTTGGTCGGATTCGGATCATAGACAAATCTGTCGAGCGTCAGCCGCGCGCTGGGCCCGACGGTTAGCTTCGTCCCGTCAACAAACTCAATCTCGGTTGCAGCATCCGGCTCAGTCGCGATGACCTCGCTCTGCCTGACGTCTTCATGTATGACAAGTTTTCTTACCTGCGTTGCCAGCGTGCCGGTTACAGTGCGTACAACGACAACCGTTTTCCCGATATCAATCGCCTCCGTCGCCGCCATCAATGGCGCAACAAGCAACGCACAAACCGCCGTCGCCCCGAATATCCTTTTGCCCCACAAGCACGCCGCGCGTCGCATCAGCGACTCCTTTTGGCACGGCCAAATCCTGTAATATTATTACACCATTGACGCAATTTCTCAAAGAGAATTGGTCCCCGCCGAAATCGACCGGCTGGGCCATCAATTCTAGCCTTCCGGATATGATGGCTTATTCCTTTAGTTCAATCATTAATAGTTCTTCGCGTCGCGTCGGACGGCTAAACAGAGCTCGCTGCCTTCATCGCTTTTCCCGCCGGTCGTGACATGACCAACGCCGATTTGCGGCGCGCCCTAAGCAGACTTCGAGCGCGGCCAGCGGGGAAAGATCACGGCTGGTCGGCCGTGGCTGGCGGTCTCGTCGACCGCCGGACGGCTGAGCTTGCTCAGCCAAAGACTGACATCGTTCTAGCCGTCTCCCGTTGTGGCAGCCGGCGAGCCAATGACGTGCCGGCTCAAGCCATCCTTGCGTGAGCGACACCGAGGTGGATGATGCCAAGTCGAAAAGGTCAGCCTGGATTTTGGCTCAGCCCCGAAAGCTTGCTAGGACGTGCCACGACTGGCGCTGCCTTGGTTTCGGGGTGGCCGAGCATTATCCTTATGGATCTTGTCCGGGCTGCCAAGGAACAAGAAACCGCCCCGGCAGTCGCATAACGGGAAAGCGTTGGGGAGCGCACGGCAGATGAGATCGACTGCTTGGATGATCTTTGCGGCCTTGGCGGTTATCTTGCCGCTGGCCGCATGCGGTTCCAAGGGCTCCGACTTGCCGCTGCTTGAGAACGCTGGTGGGGATACGGCTGACTATCATCTGGGCCCGGGCGATAGAATTCATGTGCAAGTCTTCGGCTCGGAGGATCTGAGCGGAGACTACCTCGTAGGGGACGATGGTACGATCAGCTCGTCGTTGATCGGCGAAATCAAGGCAGCGGGCGCGACCCGCGCTGAGGTCGAGCGTTCCATCGAGCAGAAGCTCGCCAACAACATCATGAAGAATCCGAAGGTGAGCGTAACGGTGCTCTCGTATCGGCCGTATTACATTTATGGGGAGGTGGTAAAGCCGGGAGCGTATCCCTTTGCCAGTGGCATACGAGTGGAGAGCGCGATCGCGACCGCCGGCGGCTTCACCTATCGCGCTGAGGAGGACTACGTGCTGATTACGCGAAAGGGCAAACAATATAGGGCCCTCCTCAGCATGC
>JASHRZ010000225.1 GCA_030037055.1 Alphaproteobacteria bacterium | reverse complement strand
GGCGCCGCAGACCGAGCGCGCCATCAAGGCCGCAGGCATCGATTTTGACGGTTACCCCTCTTTCGTCGCCCGCGCCACCGGACTTCCGCCCGAGGACGCCTTCCTGATGCTGTGCTTCGACGGGACGCGCATCGTGCACACGACCTTGCATGCGAGCTTGCGCCGCGCCATCGAGCTCGTGACGCCGGATCGGGTCGGCAAGGTGATCATGGCGGCAGACACGACGCTTCGTCGCCTCGGCATCGCGGTGCCGCGTCTTGCCGTCGCCGGGCTCAACCCTCATGCCGGCGAAGACGGCATGTTCGGCAGCGAGGAGCGAGAGATCATTGCGCCTGCTGTCGCTGCGGCACAGCGGCGCGGCATCGCCGCCGAAGGTCCCTTCGGCTGCGATACGATGTTCCTGCGGCAGGGCTATGACGCGTTTATCGTCATGTACCACGACCAAGGCCACATCGCGGCAAAGCTGCAGGCGCCGAACCGCACCGCCGGCCTCGCCATCGGCACACCGGTTCTGTTCTCGTCCGTCGCTCATGGCAGCGCGCTGGACATCGCCGGACGCAACCGCGCCTCACCCGAAGCGATGATCGAAGCGATCGAGCGGCTGGCCGGCGCGGCGCGCCCGCCCTGATTGGACCAAGCTGCCGGCAGGGTTGCGGTTAGCGCGCGGCGTATTTCCCGGTGAGCTGGGGCGTCGCTACGCCTTCGAGCGCTTTCTGCTTGTGCTCGAGCCGCGTGTCGCGCGACCAGGTCCGCTTCAGCTCGTCCTTGACCGTGATCGCGAGGCGGCCCAGCCCCTCAGTCTCGAGCTCGACACGGTCGCCGTCCTGGAAGGCGCTCAAGCCGCGGTGATTGGTGCCGGTGGCGATGATGTCGCCGGGCAAGAGCGTGTGGATCGAGGTCAGCCACTCGATGCAGCGCGGGATCTTGTGCGCCATGTCGGAGGTGTTGAAGTTCTGCTTCAGCACGCCATTGACCCAGAGGCGGATCTGCAGCCGCTGCGGATCGGAGATCTCGTCGGCCGTCACGAGATAAGGGCCGATCGGCGCGAAGCTGTCGCGCGACTTCATCTGGAAGAAGGTATTGCCGGCCGGCGGCAGCCCGCGCGCCGAGCCGTCGATGAAGTTGACATAACCGAAGACATGGCTCATCGCGGCCGCGGCGCTGACGCGGCTGGCGCGCTTGCCGATGACCACCGCAAGCTCGGCCTCGCCCTCGAAGATGGTGGCCGGTACGTCGGGCAGCACCATGGTGTCGCCCGGACCGATGATGGCGCTTGGCGCCTTGTGGAAGGCGTTGATCGGCGCCGGCTCCTTCAAGGTGCCGTCTTCGAGATAGTTGACCGCCATGCAGTCGATGGTCGTCGGCCGCGGCAAAGGCGGGCGGATGCGGATTGAGGCGAGCGGAATGCCCGCGCCACCGGCCGCCGCGGCCTCGAGGCGGGCCCGATACTGGGCGAAGCGCTCGATGAGACCGCTGATGAGGTCGTGCGGACCGGTATGCGGAATGTCCTGCACCGCCGCGGAGACATCGACCACCGTCTCGCCCTTGAGCGCGCCCAGCTTGAACTCGTCGAAATAGACCAGCTTCATGCCCGCCTCCCCGTCCCGTCCTCGGCCTCTTCCGAGGTTCTAGTATTGCGGCTGGGAAGGCCGGTCGCCAGCCCCTATGGCTCGTTCGGTGCTTCCGGCGTCCGACCTCCCCTGTGACGCAGATCACAGGAGCAGTCCGGCCCCGGCCCTAGGCTTTCGTCCAGGTTGGGGCGGAGCCTGGCAGCGAAGCGGAGGGGACGGCATGCCAGAGGAGGATCGTGCCATGGGCGATGTCGCGTATTTGAAACGTCAGGCCGAGCGTTGCGCGCGCCTTGCGGCGACCGCCACGGATCGCCGGACGAGCGAGCTGCTCCAGATCATGGCCGGGGAGTTCGAGGAGCTGGCGGATTATGTCAGCGCGTCGGGATCGGCAGCGCCGGGCAAGCGCTGAGCGCAGCGCGCAGGTGACGCCGGCTCGGTTGCTCGGCAGGGCTCAGCGAGCGGCGACGCGCACCGGTGTCGCCGGCTGCACCCGGGAAATGATCAGCGAGGCGCCTTCGCCGTCCGCCTTCGACAGGGCGAAGACTTCGTAGGAGCGCTTTTTCGCACCGGCATCGCTGTCGGCACCTTGATACTTGGTGTAAGCGCCCGTGAGCACGAGCTTCTGCGGCTGAGCGTCGCCGGCCACCGTCTCGGTTGCGGTGATCTCCCAGACGCGCGTCGTCGCGCCGTCGTCGCCGGTGTTCGCGCTCGCCGGCGTGATCACGCCTTCGAGGCGGGCATATTCCTTGTCGTTGACGAGCAGGCGGCCCGACACGGAGGTACCGGAGATCAGCAGCTCGGCACGCTCTGGCGCGCCGGCGCCGACATGTCCCATCGCGTCCGTCTTGCACCAGACCCATTGTGCGCTATCCGACAGGGTTGTCGGCGCCGAGGGCTCCGCCGCGATGGCAGCCAGCGGGAAGACGGCGATGGACAGCATCAGCGGCAACCGCTTCATGACAGCGCTCCCCGAGCAGATCGGTGCGAAGAAGAGCGAGCCTATCGGCCGATCATTAAGAATTTAGAAACGCCGGAAATGCCGGCATTTGTCGCAATTTTTGCCGATCTCGAGCCGCCTGCCCCGGAGCGGCCGCCGCGCGGCTAGAAGGCGTTCTCGGTGACGAACATCACCTTGAGCGACATGAGCAGGATCTTGAGATCGAGCCAGAGCGACCAATGGTCGATGTAATGGAGATCGTAATCGACGCGCCGCCGTGCCGCTTGCAGCGAGGTGATCTCGCCGCGCAAGCCGTTCACTTGCGCCCAGCCGGTGATGCCGGGCTTGACCCGGTGGCGGGCGAAATAGTCGTCGACGACCTCGTGATAGAGCCGCTCGCCCGCTTTCATCGCCAGCGCGTGCGGCCGCGGCCCGACCAGGGACATCTC
>JASHRZ010000224.1 GCA_030037055.1 Alphaproteobacteria bacterium | reverse complement strand
GCCATCTCGCCGTTGCCGGCCGAGGCCAGCACCTCGACCTCGGGATCGGCCTCGAGCGAGCGGGTGAGCAGGCCGCGGATGACGGCGCTGTCGTCCACCACCATCAGCCGGTAGGGCTGTGCGGCGCGGCCGCCTTGCGAGCCGCTGGTGCCGGCGACAGGCGCCGCCTCGGCATTTCTCACAACAGCCCCACTTGCGCGAACTTGGCGTGGAGGATGTCGCTGTCGAACGGCTTCATGATGTACTCGTTCGCGCCCGCGCCGATCGCCTCCTGGATGTGCTTGATGTCGTTCTCGGTCGTGCAGAACACCACGACCGGGCCCTCGCCGCCGGGCGAGCGCCGCAGCTGGCGCAGGAAGTCGATGCCGTTCATCACCGGCATGTTCCAGTCGAGCAGCACGACGTCCGGCATCTTCTTGAGGCACGCGTCGAGCGCGACCTTGCCGTCGGCCGCCTCCTCGATGACGAAATGCATGTCCTCGAGGATGCGGCGCGCGACCTTGCGCACCACGCGGGAATCATCGACGATGAGGCAGGACTTCATGTTCGGTTGCTCCGCGATCCTCCGCGCCGCCTCAGGCAGCTTCGGCGCGGGCGGAGAAGTCGAGCACCCGGGCGACGTCGAGGACGATGAGCAGCGTCTTGTCGAGGCGATGGATGCCGCCCGACACCTCGCGCCAGATCGGATCGAGCGTCGCCGGGTTGCGCTCGGCGGTCTCACCGCCGAGGCTCAGCACCTCGCCCACCGCGTCGACCATGACGCTGTAGAGCTCGCCGCCGTGATCGACGACGACGCTCATGCCGGCCTGGCCCTCGGGCAGCGGCGGCAGCCGGAGCCGGGTGCGCAGATCGATGGCGGTGACGATGCGGCCGCGCAGGTTGAGCGAGCCGGCGACCTCGGCGGGCGCCAGCGGAATGCGGGTGATGCGCTGGGGGCCGAGCACGTCCTGCACCTGCAGCACCGGAATGCCGAAGAGCTGGCCCGCCACCGTGATGGAGACGAACTCGCGGTGGTCGTCGGCGCCGGCTGTTTTGCCGCGCGCCTCGCTCATATCCCTGCTCATGCGGCACCTCTTTCGGCATTAAGCGCTTCCGAGAGCGTATGGAGGAGCGCGTCGCGGTCGAACTTCGCGACGTAATCGCTGAAACCCGCCGCGCGCCCGCGCTCGAGATCCTTCGGCGTGGCGTGCGATGAGAGCGCGACCAGCGGCGTGCTCTGCCAGCGGCCCGCGCTTTTCACCGCGTTGGCGAACTGGAAGCCGTCCATGCCGGGCATTTCGATGTCGCTGATGATGACGTCGAAATCCTGGCCCGCCTCGCACAGCCCCAGCGCCCGGTCGGCCGATTCAACCGTCGTCACCTCGTAGCCGGCCACCGACAGCAGCGGCGTCAGCAGGTTGCGGAAGAACGGGCTGTCGTCGACCAGCAGCACGCGCTTGCCCTTCTCGGTGGCGAACTCGCCGTCGGCGGGCGTGCCGAACCAGTCGTTGTAGGCCTTGGTGAGATAGAAGCCGGCGTCGATGAGGTCGGTCGCCTTACCGGAAATGATGGCGCTGCCGATGAGGCCCGGCTGGTCGACCGCAACCTCGATCTTGAGCTGGTCCTCGACGATGTCGACGATCTCGTCGACGACGAGGCCCATGGTGTGCTCCTTGTCGGCGAAGACCAGGATCGGCTGCCGTCCCTCCTTGCCCATCTGGTAGTCGGGATCGATCGTGACCAGCGGCATGAGCTTGCCGCGATACTGCACCACCGGCTTGTCGTGGGAGTACTCGACCTGCCCCAGATCGATCTCCTCGAGCCGGGCGATGAGCGCCAGCGGCACCGCCTTGGGCGCGCCCGAGCCGGCGCGGAACAGCAGCAGGCTGGTGAGGTCGCGGTCCTTGCCTGCCTTCGCCACCGCCTCCGCCGCCACCTTCGCGCTCTCACCGACCGTGATCTCGCCAGTTCCGGCGGCGATGCCGTTGGGATCGAGAATCATGATCACGCTGCCGTCGCCGAGGATGGTGTTGCCCGAGAACATGGCGATCTCGCGCAGGATGGGCGCCACCGGCTTCACCACGATCTCCTCGGTGTCGAAGACGCGGTCGACGATGATGCCGAAGGTATAGGCGCCGACCTGCGTCACGACGATGAAGGTCTCGCCGGACCGGTCGGCACGCTTGCCGAGGTTCAACAGCTCTTGCAGCGACACCAGCGGCAGCAGCCGGTCCCTGAGGCGCAGCACCGGCGCGTTGTTCAGCCACTCGATGTTGTTTTCGGAGTTGGCCGCGGCGCGCACCAGCTCGACGACGCTGATCTGCGGGATGGCAAAGCGCTCGCCCGCGCATTCGACGATCAGCGCCGAAACGATGGCCAGGGTGAGCGGGATCTTGATAACGAAGGTCGAGCCCTTGCCGCGCTGGCTCTTCAACTCGACGGTGCCGCCGATCTTCTCGATGTTGGTCCGCACGACGTCCATGCCGACGCCGCGGCCGGAGACGCTGGTCACCTTGACGGCGGTGGAGAAGCCGGGCTTGAAGATGAATTGCTGGATCTGCTGGTCGGACATCGCCGCGAGCTCGCTCTCGCTGGCGAGCCCGGTGGCGATCGCCTTCTGCTTGATCCTGTCGATGTCGAGACCTTTGCCGTCGTCGGCGATCTCGATGATGATGTGGCCGCCCTCGTGATAGGCGTTGAGCGTGATCGTGCCCA
>JASHRZ010000223.1 GCA_030037055.1 Alphaproteobacteria bacterium | reverse complement strand
TGAAGCGATTGTTTGTCCAGGCGCGCCTTGAACCGTTCGTCGAGTTCGCTGGCGGCGCCGCGATCGAGGTAGGCCCTAAGCGCATCGGTCATGATAGCTGTCTTAGATGAGCCCGGCTTCGCTGCCATGGTTGCCAGCCGTTCCGAGAGATCTTCATCGAGATAGAACTCATGCCGCCGCTTCATCGTGTGCCGTCGAAGTGAGCTGGGGCAGCTCGGCCGTCTCAGCTGTGGCTCGCAATGAAGCGCTTACGCCCTGCTCGACAAGACGCGCTGAGCGCAGGTTGATCAATGAGCGTCGACCCTGTGCGAGCGTTCTCCTCACGCCAAGCTTCGAAGAGGGGCGGCAAGCGATCGCCAAGAGCGGCGAGATCCGTACGGCCGCTCGCGGTGGACGATTGGTCGATGTCGCAATGGCAAATCCCGTGGCGAGCAATAGTCCAGCGATGATCGCCGTTGCGAACAAGGGTGGCCACTGGGCGAGAAGCAAGGTCGTGAGAGTCATCCTCGTCGGGATCCTGCGTTAGAGCCACGCGAATGATGCGCAAAGGAGACGACGGAAACCGGAAAGGAGCAATCGCCCTTATCTACGCTCTGCCACGCTTCTCCGCGCTCATGGGCGGGACAACCCGGTCGGCGCCCGGCGTTGACCATATGGCAAGCACCAGTTCCGCTCGAGCATGCGGGTCAAGGGCGAAGCCGCGCGCAGCGCGTGGACGCGCCAGCGTCCGCCTTGAGGCGCATGCCCCGGACTATCTCCGGCGCTGGTTGGACCGGCGCCTCGATCAGATGCTTGGCCCGCTCCGCTGACGGCCGAGCGTCCGGGAGATGGTATCGCCGTGGGGAATACCCGAGACCGCCTTGCCGAGGTTGCGCTCAAGCGCTGGCCGCCACGGCACCAGGGTGAACTCGCGGCTCTTCTCGATGAGCGCGTAGGGCCCGCTTGCGAGGTCAAGCCGGCGGCGATAGATGCCTTCGATGCGCTCGCCGGGATATGGCTCGGCGTAGGGGAGACCAAGCTCGGCGGAGAGCTGCGCGCCAACTCGAGCGAGTTCTCGCTGGCGCAGCAGGGCCAGCAGGTTGGCCCGATAGATGACGCGGTCCTGCTCCTCACGAGCAAGCTCCTGCTCGATCAGCCATTGGCGGCGCTGGAGGAGTGCGTTGCTGACGTCGCGCCCGAAGCCCGCATCTCGTGTCGGCGTCTTGGTATCGGCCATGAGTTCGCGATCGAGCCAGGTGGCGCCCTCGGCGCCGACCTGGCGGTCGAGCGGCAGGGTCGAGAGCGTCTGGACAATCACCGGACTGATCCGGGTCTGCATCCGCTCGTAGGCCGAGGCACGCCCGAGATGGTCGGGCGCGACGATCCAGGTGCCGTCGGGCTCGCGCTCGACCCCGGCGCCGGCCCGGCGCATGGCCTCGAGCCGGCGCAGATGCGTCTCGGCGAAGCCGGCCGTCGCGGTCGGATCATGCTCGAGGTGGATATCCAGGCTGTAGCGGTCGCCATGGGCGGCAGCGATCTCCGCCACGGTGCGGTCGGACGCTCTCGGCGCCGTCAGCCTTGCCTCGACCGATACGATGCTGCCCGCCGTCAGAGGCTCCGCCGGGTCAGCCTGGCCGAGGTCAACGTAATGGGCGCGGCCATCGACCCCATCGACGACGAGGTAGTGGCGGTCGTCGAGTTCGTCGGAGAGCCCCCGCGCCAGGACGCGGCCAACGAGCCGCCCCGCGTTGGGTTCGGTCGGGTCGTAAATGGCGAGATCGGCGGCGCCGCGCACTACCCCTTCGCGGGCCATGTCGCGATGCATGGTCTTGATGATGTCGCCGCGCTCGCCCATACGGCGGAGGATGGGCTCCAGGTCCTCGGCGAGCTTCCATTGCCCCGGCGCAGTCTCCTCGGCAAGGCCCAGGCGTCGGAGCTTCTGCAGGCGGCCTGCCCGGAGCGTCTGGCGGAAGGTGTCGTCCGCGACCGTGCCCGATCTGACCATCCCGTGTTCGGCTTCGCGCAGCAGGCGGCGGTCGATGCTGGTGAAGCGCTCCTGCTCCACTTCGGCGCGGAGCCGGGTCTCGATCTCGCGATCGGTACGCGGCCCGAGGTCCAGCGTCACGATCTCGGCGGCCCGCTCTCGCATCCCGTGGCTCAGATATTCCCGGGCGATGATGAGGTCGGCGCGGTGCTCGTCCTTGCCGCGCAGCACGACGTGCGAGTGGGGGTGACCCGTGTTGTAGTGATCGACCGCGACCCAATCGAGCGCGGTGCCGGGGTCCTCTGCCATGCGGCGCATAAGCCGGCGGGTAAAGTCCTTGAGGTCTTCGTACTCGATCGCGTCTTCGGCCGAGACGATGAAGCGGAACTGGTGGCGGTCGCCCTCGGAACGCTCGAGGAAGGCGGCGCCGTCGGCCCGGTCCAGCTTTGCGTCGTAGAGGTCGCCGGGCAATCCCTCGCGGGTCACCCCGTCGCGCTGGAGGTATCGGAGATGAACATGCGCACCATCGAGGCTACGGCCGGCAAGCTTGATGAGACGTGTCTTGATCACCACGCGGCGGCTGCGAAAGGCGGCGTGACGATCGCGCGACGCCAGCACGCGCCCGACGCCCGCACCCCGGCCGATGCGGTTGCCGTAGAAGACGCGGCGGGGTGCGCCGCCGCGCTTGCGTCCGCCAGCGCGGGCGACCACCCGCTCGACCTCGCGAAGAAAGCCGCTGCGGATCGCGCGGCGCTCACGCATCCTGCCCAGCCTAGGGACGAAGTCGTCGTCTCGCTTCATGCTCGCCACCTCTTTCCTTTGAATGGCGGTGACAAGGTAATGCCGACGAACGAATGCAAGTCAGAGGAATGGAGATCGCGACGGAACAACGGCTTGGACACGTCGCGGAGGGATGCAGGAGGAAACGAGGAGGCAAAGCTGCAGGGCACCCTCCACGAAAACCGATGTGCAGACAAAGACATGACCGACGAAAGGAGGGAGAGTTTTATACCTCTTAATCGGGCGTGTCTGGTTCTGCTTCCTTGCCATGGTCATCTCCTTCGCTAGACATGATAAATACTACGCTGCGGCGCGCGGCTCTGCGCCGCTCTGCGATCATATGCCTGGTGGTCCATGCACTCTTACGGGCTCGGGTCCCGCGACGAGCGCGGGGGCACAATTCGGCATCGGGAAGGCGGGGCGGCTCAGTCAGTCCCGCGCGCTCGATGGCCTTTCGGCCGCTCGGCAGCAGGCAAGATATCGCGCTCTCCGCCATCTCCAAACCCACCAGACACAGGCTCCGCCGCAGCGGATTCCTCAGCGATTTTCCGTCCTCACACTGTCATCGCACGACCGCCCTCACGCCGTGGCGGGCACGCTCGAGCTGTCCTCGCGATGGCGTTCGGGCGCCTGCCAGAAGCGGAACTCGCTGCCGCCGCGCCACATCGCATGCAGGATCAGCGCCAGCTTTCGCGCCACCGCCACCAGCGCCCGCTTGTGCCCGCGGCGGCGCCGGAGCTTCACCCCCGACGCCTTCAGCGTGCACCAGCTC
>JASHRZ010000222.1 GCA_030037055.1 Alphaproteobacteria bacterium | reverse complement strand
CAGCCTTCGCAACAAGCACCGGATCCGGAGCGGGCGGGCGCTCTCCAGCCGCCGGGGAAAGCGGTTCGACGGGAGCAGACTGCGCCAGCGTGTCCCAGGGACATTCGATTGCCGCTGGCCCCTCGCGCCCGCTGTGCATCCGCGTGAAGGCCTCGTTGACGATGCGGTGGGCTTCGCTCGGATGATTGATGCGTCCGGCCCATTTGACCAGGGACTTGAGCGTGCCGAGCTGGTCCGGCAGCTCGTGAAGGATGCCATGGCCCTGACCGATCTCGGCAGCAGGGATCTCGCTCGTCACGCACAGCACTGGCGCGTTGGCCGCGTAAGCCGTGCAGAGCGCGGCGGTCGTGTTGAGCACGCCGGGCCCGGGCACACAGGTATAGACGCCGGTCCTGCCGGACGACGCCGCATATCCATAGGCCATATATGCCGCACCCTGCTCGTGGCGGGTGCCGATGCAATGGATTTTGTCACGCTGCTCGAAGAGCGCCTCGAAAAGCGCGTAGGTATGGATTCCCGGAATGCCGAAAATGTGCTTCACACCGTTGCGGATCAATCCGTCCACGATGGCTTGACCCGAACTCATGATCCTATAGGTGTTGCTCACGCCGCCGATACCGGTAACGAGTGCGATCTCCTTGGCCGCACTGCGAGTCGCCTGCACGCGATGGCGACACCCAGGAAGACAGACGGGACAGAGTAGCCCCTCAAGCCGCGAGGATAACCTCGGCTCGATCCGGGGACGAGTCGAATCTTCTCGGGATCGGTCTCCGTCAGCTCGGGCAGACCATCCGGTGCCGTAGTTCGTTTTTGTAGCGAAATAGGGTAGAGACCAGCTTCTGACCCTGGCTGTATGAAAACGCAGGCAGCAGGTCATCGCGCGCAACAAAAGAGTCGAACTTGCGACGTTGGCGACTTTGTGATGCACGAAAGGCATTCTATTCGAACAATCGTGCGCCCGAACGAGCCGCAGATCGGCTTTTACACGGCCAAGGCCCAGAGCGGACTCGGGGCTCAAAGGCAGGCAACCCGCGAGAGACCTTGGCGGCAATCACTTGACATGATCATCGTGGCGCAAAGGTGTAACGGAACGTGCAGCTCGGTGCGCCTTTCATGATGGTCTGGTCGCGCGCGAGGCTGACTTCGCCGCTGCCCGCCGCCGCGACGTCGAAATCGGCTTCGCAGATCAGCAGCGCGCCGAGCTCGGGCTCGCCCAATGCGCGAAAGAATTCCGCAAACCGGCACTGCGTTATGTCGACTTCGAACGCTTCCTTGTCATGGCGGCGTATCTCCGCCGTAACGTAGGGCTCGCTGATTTGGGCCCACGCGGCCTGCAGGGCCGCCCATTTGCGGCGCGGGCCGCCCTCGATGCGATCGCCTATGGCGGCGAAGAGCTGTTTGGACCAGCTGCGCAAGGCTTGCTTGACGATCGCGTCGGCCTTCTCTTTCCCAAGTTCGCAGCGCAGCGCTCTCAGCACGGGCACGAGGATCTGGGCCTGGATGCGCGTCTTGTCGAGCAGCGACAGCTTGGGATCAACTAAATAGTCGTCGAGCATCTCTTCTTCCTCTGGCAAGGCTTCGGCTCCACCCTGTCGGCGGTGCCACGGCAACGCAATGAAAGGTTCGAAGCATGCAAGTTCGCTGAGGCGAAGCGGATATGACGGCGCCGAAGCTGAGATCACGCCTCTGGCCTCTTGCTGTTGTCGGCACATAGCCGCCCGATTTTCCGGCGGCCGACGGGTTGAGTACGACCCCCCTTATTCCGCCGGCCGCCCTCCGGCGGGCCAATCCATCGCCTCCGAGCGGTGGCCTTTCTGGTGGAAGTAATTGGCGCGGTAGAACGCCAGCACGAGGTCGCGGTAGACCGCCGGCGGATGGCGCGCGCGATTGCCCGGCCGGTGCAGCTCGGCAGGCGCTCGATCAGCGTGTCGCGGTTGGGACTGTGGAAATAGGCGATCGCGTAACGGTCGGCGCCGCCGTCGTTGAGCACGCCATGCGCGGTCGACGGAAGCGGCGTTCGACCAGCGGCCATTGGTTGCGCCCGCGCAGGGGCTTGCCGGCGATCACGTCGGGATGGTCGGGACCGCGCTCGCGGCTGAGGAAGAAGCTCTCGTTCCGGTTGGGCCGCGTCGCTGAACGCTGGAGGCGCCCCGCACGGAGGCGTCGACAACGCCGATGCCGCGTTCGCCCGGCGAGCGCTTCCTCGCCCGCCTCGCCAATGCTTACGGTTCGAGAAGCCCCGCTCCACGCAAGGCCGCAACGAAGCGCTCGCGCTCGACCGACAACTGAAACGGGTAGGTCGTTTCCACATAGTCAAGGGAGAAGTCGGGCTGCAGTCGACGAAGCTCAGCCGCAGCAGCGAGCGCTTCGTCTTTGCGCCCGAGCGCGCTGAGCGCGGCGACGAGGCGTTGGCGGGCGCGAACGTTGACCGGCTGCAGACGCACCGCCTTCTCCGCACAGGCATGCGCGGCTGCGAAATCGCCCATGAGGAAATAGCAGAGCGCCTTATCCGCAATAGCCAGCGAGCCAAACCGGTAGCGCGGATCGAGCCGCAGCAGCGCGTCGATATGGGGCAGCGCTTCGGCCGGCCGACCGGAGAATTCGTGCACGCAAGCGAGAAAGTAGCGGCCGAGCGGCGCGCTTGGATTGAGCGACACCGCGCGTTCCTGGCTCTCGAGGGCGGCCGCGTGATCGCGCTCGGTCCATAGATGCCCCATGCCGTACAAGGCATGGCCAAGCCAATCCAACTCGTCGAGCTCGATCGCACGCTGCGCCGCGTCGCGCGAGGCAAGAAGCGCGGTGGCACGATCGTCGGCCCAGCCGAGAATCCCCTCATGATAATGGCAGAGCGACACCAGCGACCAGGCGAAGCTCAACTCCGGGTCGAGCGCAAGCGCGCGACCAAGCGTTTCTCTCGCCTCTCTATGCCCGGCGCGGCTCATGCGTTCCTGGAGCGACAGCGCCTTGAGCGCGAAGTCCCAGGCGCTGAGATTCTCCGGCCGCGTCCGGAGCGCCCTCTGCTTTTCCGCTCGGTGGATCTCGGGTTCGATGCTGACGACAACCCGCTCCGCGATTTCCTCTTGCACGGCGAAGACGTCGGCAATGGCGCGGTCGAACCGCTCCGCCCAGAGATGATGGCCGGTCGCGGTTTCGATGAGCTGCGCGGTGATTCGCACGCGATTGGCGCCGCGTCGCGCGCTTCCTTCCACCAGATACGCCACACCGAGCTCCCTCCCGATTTGACCGGCGTTCTTCGGCCTCCCTTTATAAACAAAGGTCGAGTTCCGCGCGATCACGGGGAACCAGCGCCAGTAGGAAAGCGTCGCTATGATCTCCTCGGTGAGCCCGTCGACGAAATAGTCCTCTGCGGGATCGCCGCTCATGTTATCGAAAGGCAAAACCGCCACCGCCGGACGCGCGGTAAAGGCGGCGCTTGCCGCAGGCGGCACTGCCTTCTCGATGGCAAGGCGAAACATGCGCACGGGTCGCGCAATGTTCTTCAGCACCTGCTCGCCTTCGTCCACGAAGCGATGGGGCAGCCGCGCGCGCACTTCATCCATGACGGCGCCCGAAATGCAGATCCCACCCGGATCCGCAAGCGCCTGGAGACGCGCGGCGATGTTGACACCGTCACCCAGAATGTCCTCACCGTCTATTACGATATCGCCGATATGGATGCCGAAGCGGAAAGCAATGCGCTGATCGGCACCTAGGTCTGCTCCGGCCGCCGCGACGCGACGCTGAATCTCGACGGCGCAGGCGACGGCATCGACGGCGCTGCCGAAATCGAGCAGCAGACCGTCGCCCATGGTCTTTACAATACGACCGCCATACTGTGCGAGCGGCGGGTCAATTGCCGCCCGATGTAGCTCCTTGAGGCGCGCCAGCGTCCCCGCCTCATCAAGACCAACGAGTCGACTAAACCCCGCCACGTCGGCGGAGACGATGGCAGCGAGCTTCCGCTTCATCCTATCTCCCGGCAGCTCTCATCGGCTGTAGTTCTCCTCCTACAAAGAGCTTCCGACTCGCGAAAATAGACTGTAGCAGCCTCCGAGGCTTAGACCGATCGGCTTAAAATAGCTATAACTGCCGCGCCAGCCAACACCACGTCTGGCCGCTCTGGCGCACAGCCGCCCGATTTTCCGGCGGCCGACGGGTGCAGTACACTCTCTGCTCCGACGGCCGCCCTCCCGCGAGCCGCTCCATCGCCTCAGAGCGGCGGCCTTCCTAGTGGAAGTAATTGGCGCGGTAGAACTCCAGCACGAGGTCGCGATAGACCGCCGGCGGATAGCGCGCGGGATTGCCCGGAGGCGGTGCAGATCCCCAGGCATTCGATCAGCGTGTCCGGGTTGGGGCTGTGGGGATAGGCGGTCGAGTATCGGTTCGATGCCGCTGTCGTTGAGCACGCCGTGCGGCGTCGACAGGAAGCGGTTGTTCGACCGGCGCCGCATCATGTTGCCGAGATTGACCAGGAAGGTGCCGGAGATGAGCGGCGGCGCGAGCTCGCTCGAGGGAAGCCGCAACCTCGCTGCGCGCCAGCACCGTCATGAAGCTGTTGTCGGTATGCGGCGCCTGGCCGAAAAGGTTGTCCTCAGCCGAATCCTGCGGCGGGTAGTGCAGCAGGCGCAAAGTGATATGCGGCGAAGAAGCGTGCGAAATGCCCCTCCAGCATGCCGAGCGCGACGGCGAAGGCCGCGAGCATGCGGTCGCACAGCGCCTCCATCGCCTCGATACAGGCGAGGACGGCCTCGCGGAAGCCCGAAGGCCCGGCGGCCATTGGTTGCGCCCGCGCAAGGGCGTGGGCGATCATGTCGGGATGGCGCGATCGTGGCTGACGAAAAAGCTCTCGTTCCCGGTTGG
>JASHRZ010000221.1 GCA_030037055.1 Alphaproteobacteria bacterium | reverse complement strand
GACGCATGCTCGCGCAGGCTCTTGACGAGAAGCGGCGCAAGACGATCGAGACGCTGCTGAGAGAGGAACGGAAGAAGCTGGCCGGACCGCAGACTGCCGAACGGCTCGCCCCGCCGTGAGGCGTTGAAAGGTGCCGGGTTCATGCGCCGACCGCGCCGGACTCCGAGCCTGCCGGCGAGCGTCCATCCGCTATTTAGCGTCCATCCGCTATTTGTTGATGCTCCCGTTCACTTGATATTCCCGGACACGGTCTCAGCCTCCACCCCGATCGCGTTGCCCCACAATTGGTATGTCAAAGGTCCGCTCTTTATCGTGTCTGTGCAGAACGGCGCGGTCGTTTCACCCTCCTTGATCAGCACCTCGACCCCTGGGCTGGGTGCAGGCGGGGCCGTCTCTGCACATTTGGCTCGCTGCGCCAGCTAATGTGTGATCCTCAATCGCACCAAAAGTCCGCCGGCCGGCGCGCGTTCTGTATGGCCACCCATAGCTTTTTCCAGTTTCCCCTCGACGTGTCTTTCGTCGTGTCGACTCCATCGCCGAGCGTCAAGTACGGCGGAAAGAACACACGCAAAAGAACCCGCAAGTGTCGCTGATGCCGAGCGAATGCTGATAGCCATATGCTGTGACGAACGTCCCTCCCGCCCAGGATCCAAACCATTGGTCTCCGGTGAGGCTGCTTGTCCCGTTTGCCGCGGGCGGGGGCGAGAACTGGTCCATTGATAGAGCGCTGCGTCGATCAAAAGTCCGTGGGGCGGCTTGGAGGTGAAGCTCGAACCGAACTTGAGCGTAATCGTGAGAATCGGAACCACGGAAACCAGGCCGTTCGGCGGCGGAGGCTCCACGGTGCCGTGCATCCGATCAGCGCGAATGAAACGGCGAGGAGCGATAGCAGCCGGTGCAATATGCTTTTCACGATGTGCCTCCGGTCTCTTGAGAATTCCCCTCGACGAGGGGCCGGGAGGAAAACGCTGTTCGGGCTTTGCCGCGCGGCAAGAACCAGGTCGGCCATGGTCGCAACCGTCTTTGGCCGATCGTCGCCGGACGAGCCAGCACCGGGAACCGAGCTCGATACCAGTTGCCTTTTCCGGCAGGCGTCGGGTTCTCGATCGAGTCCATGGCCGGCGCGGCTCGTTGACGGTCTTGGCGTAGGCGCGTCTTGGGGTGCGGCGATCAAAGGCTCTGAGCGCCGGCCTGTGTGGACGCCCTGGGGTTTGCGCCTCTTCGAATTACGTCGAGTGAAGGATGCTCGACCGCGCAAAGGGATCCGCGCGGAACCGTTGCCCGCTAGCGAAAGGTATCCTTGCCGTTCGAGAAGGCGGGTTTGCCTTTCTGGTTCACATAGACGAGGGCGAATTCCGCCTGAATCACTCGATCGCTCAAATATCCGGTCCACGAGGCAATCGAATGGCAGTCGTTCGTTGCATTCCGCCACCGCACCGAGAAGCTGATTTTCTGCCCGTCGATCCAGCCGGAAACCTTGAAGAGAGAATTCGGGCACGGCATTCCCGTGGCGCGATTGATATAGGAGCCGGTGAAGGAGCCATCCTCCGCGACGGTTTCGATGGTCAAGGTAGAACCGCGTTGGCTGGTCCAGGTTGCGCCCGGCTGGAGCGACTGGGCCGACCCGGCCGAAGTCCACGCAAGGATGCCGCCTGCAACCAGCAGGGCGAATCTAAAGAGCTTCATTGGAGGCTCCCCCGTTCATAAGCTCTTTATGCTACAAGGAGTTTGGCAAGGAAGAAAACCTCTTGAAACCGCGCTCCTTGCGACGCACCCTGGCCGAAGGTCGCCATGCGCAATCTTGCTCTCGCGTTTGGACCTGCGATCTCCTGCGAGAGGCTTGGATCACGGCGCGGCTCTATCGCGTCCGTGCGAAGGGCACTCGATGGCAGCGACTTGCGCTCCATCCCGTTCGGGGCAGGTTCAGAGCGGCATGTCGGTCTCGCGGCTAAGCTTCGGCAATCGCTGCGTCTGGCGAAGCCCGCAGGGCGGCGCGGTCGGAGGGTGATGCCGTGACCTGGTCGATCGTCGCGCGCGACGTGGAAAGCGGGGCTTTCGGCGTCGCGGTCACGACGAAATTCTTTGCCCTGGGCGCGCTCTGTCCCTACGCGCAAAGCGGCGTCGGCGCCCTCGCGACGCAAGCACTGGTCAATCCCACCTTCGGCCGCAAGGGCCTCGCCCTGCTCGCAAGGGGCGAGCCCGCAGGCGCCGTGGTCGAGACGCTGCTCGCCGCGGATGTCGGCCGCGCGAGCCGCCAGCTGCATGTAATCGACGCCTCGGGCGGGATCGCCGGGCATACCGGCGCCGAATGCGTCGCCTGGTGCGGCCACCGTATCGCAGCGGGGTTCTCGGTTGCCGGCAACATGTTGGCGGGCGAGCAGGTTATCGAGGCCACCGCGTCGGCCTACGCGGCGGCGGCGGCGCGGCCCTTCGCCGAGCGCCTCATTGCCGCGCTCGAGGCCGGGCAGGCGGGGCGGTGACAAGCGCGGCAAGCAGTCGGCGGCTCCGCTCATCCATGCCGGCGAGGACTATCCCTATCTCGACCTGCGGGTCGACGACCATGCCGAGCCGTTGGCGGAGCTGTGTCGCCTCTATGAGGAGAGCCGGCGGCTCGATCTGCCGTTCCTGCAATTCCTGCCGCGCCGATCCCGCGGGCATCTATGACCGCGCGCATCGAAGCCGAGCTGCCGCGCATCCGCGATGGCTTAAAACGCTGAGCGCCGGCCGCGCGCGGCGCTCGACCAAGGGAGGCTCAGAGCAGGAAGAACGCCAACAACAGCAAAGCGACGACGATGGCGGCGATCGCCCATTTCAGCAGTCTGGTAAAGCCGATCCAGACGTCCTTGTGGCGTTGCAGCTCCTCATCCATCGCCATCGAAAATCCCCCTCAAGCCGTTCGGTTGCTGGATTGGTATAGCGCCGGCGCAGGGCTTGGCAAGCGGCGCCAGCGCCGTCCCCAGCAGCGCCGCCAGCAACGGCAGCCACCAGAGCTGGTAGTTGTGATGCGCCGCCGGGGCGGCGAGGAGGGCGGCGAGGATCAGCATGACCGCCAGCCCCAAGCGCGCCGCCAGTGCCGGGGGTCGGCGCCAGACGGCGACAAAGGCGCCGAAATAGAAGACCGCCAGCGCGGCATGCGCGAGGCTCTGCGCGAATGGCGGAGCGGCGAAGAGCCAGCTCGTGCTGTCGGCCGGGCGGACCAGGTTGAAGACGACGATGTTGTCGACCATCGCCGCCGGCGCCCAGGCCAGGAAGAGCACCACCGG
>JASHRZ010000015.1 GCA_030037055.1 Alphaproteobacteria bacterium | reverse complement strand
CGTCGACATGGCGCGGATGAAGATCGAGTTCCTCCATCATTACCGCAAGCGCCATCCGCTCGGCCTGCGCGACCGACTGGTTGCCTATCTGCCGCGCTACGCGCCGCTTGCCGCGCGGCTGGCGCCGCTGCTCAATCTGCGCGACCGCGTGCCCGGGCTTGCTGCGCTCAGCGAGACCCTCACCGGCCTTAGCGCGCGCCGGCCACTGCCGCGCTGGCATGCCGAGCCCTATCGGGATCCTGAGACGCCGGCATCGCCCGGCGCGCGCGAGGCGGTGCTGCTGGTCGACACCTTCAATCGCTGGTTCGAGCCCGAGAACGCGCATGCCGCCGCGCGCGTGCTCGGCCGCGCCGGCTATACCCTGCTCGGCGCTACTCCAGCCGGCGAGCGGCCGCTTTGCTGCGGCCGCACGCTGCTCTCTGTCGGTCTCGTCGACCAAGCCAAGAAAGAGGCGCGACGCATGCTGGCGGCGCTTGCCCCTGCCGTCGCGCGCGGCCTGCCAATCATCGGCCTTGAGCCCTCCTGCCTGCTCACGCTGCGCGACGAATTCCCGGCGATGCTGCCCGGTGCCGAGACCAAGGCGCTGGCCTTTCGCGCGTTCCTGTTCGACGAGCTCATGGCCGCCGAGAGCGCAGCCGGGCGGCTTAGGCTCGATCTGAAGCCGCTCCCCGGCAAGGCGATGCTGCATGGCCATTGCCATCAGAAGGCGTTCGATCTGGCGCAAGCCGGCGTGGCGGCGCTCAGGCTGGTGCCGGGGCTCGAGGTCGAGACTTTCGATTCGACCTGCTGCGGCATGGCCGGCGTCTTCGGCTTCGAGGCCGAGCATTACGATTTGTCGCTGGCGATCGGCGAGCTGGGTATGCTGCAGAAGATGCGCGAAGCGCCTCCCGACGTCCTGCTGGTTGCCTCGGGCACCAGCTGCCGCCATCAGATCGCCGACGGCGCCGGGCGGAAAGCGGTCCATCCCGCGGTGATCCTCGACCGCGCGCTCGCGGGGTAAGCCGCGCCGGCTATTTCAGCGCCTGCAGCTCCGGCTTGGCCCCGTCCGGCAGCGGGTAACGGTCGACATTGAGCGCCATCGACACGATGTGGTAGTAGCCCATGACCCCGATGAGGTCCACCACGCCACGCTCGCCGAACCGCGCTTTGACCGCGGCAAAGACGGGGTCGCTCACCTGCCGCGTCTCCAGCAGCTCCCGGCAGAAATCATAGACCGCCTGCTCGTCGGGCTGCAGGCTCGGGGGCCGGCGTCCGCCGGCGACGGCGTCGATCAGTGCCGGGCTCAGCCCCGCCTCGAGCCCGTATTTGTGATGCGCCTACCATTCATATTGCGCGTTCCAGAACCGCGCGGTCATCAGGATGGCAAGCTCGTTGAGCTTATGCGGGATCGAGCTGTCGAAACGGGTATAGGCGCCGAATTGCTGGGCCAGGTCGCCCATCTCAGGGCTGCGCAGGAGCACGTTGTAGGGTCCGTTCATCGAACCGCGCTTGCCCGCCAGCACATGCTCGGTCATCCTCTTCTGCTCCGGCGTCATCTCTTCCCAGCTGAGCGGCTTGAATCGGTCGCCCCGCAGCGTGAATCGCGGCGGATCCGCCGCGACCGCGGCGACCACGCCGAGCAGCACGATCGTGCCGGCAAAGAGCAGCCTGTGTCTCATGATGGTCGTCTCCCTGGAATGTCGCGCGACGCAGCATAGACCGGCCGTACTACCGGAGCCACTTACCGACTTCATTCTCCTCTCCGCGCGAGCGGGGAAAGGGCTGGGCTCATTGCGCAGCAATGGGAGGCGACGTGTCTGTCCATCGCACGGTCTTTTCCGCGGGCGCGGAGCGGCAACACGGCAGCTATTGTGCGAAATTCATTCTCTCCGCGGTGCCAAACAAAGATGCGCATGTTTTCACGTCACGCATGCCGGGGCAGGCACACCGTTGCGGTCGTCGGCGGATCGGACGAAAAGAAAATCAATCCGAGCGACCTGATTTTTTCGACGATGAGTTAACGTCGGCTCGCGAAATCTGCAGGGAGACCGACGATGTCGCTTCAAGAGGAAATCAAGCACGCGATCGGCGCGCACGGTTTGTGGAAGAAAAGGCTCCAATCGGCCATCGAAACCGGCAAATCGGACTTCTCTCCCGAAGTGGTCCGTCGGGACAACAATTGCGACTTCGGCAAAGGGCTCGACGGCCCTTGCCTTTCGTCGACGGTCAAGCAGAAGGCGGAGTATGAAGCCGGTCGGCGCCTTCACGCGGAATTTCATCGGGAAGCGTCGAACGCGCTTAAGCTCGCCCTTGGCGGGCACAAGGAACAGGCGGGCAGAGCCATGGGGTCAAACAGCAAGTTTGCCGAAATCTCCGTCAATTTGGCCAACGCTATGATGAAATGGGTTGCGGCTAACCTGATCCCTGCGCCGAATGATCGAGGCGGCGCGCGGCATTGCCATAAGCGAACACCTGCGGCGGGTCACGCAGCCGCGGAAGCAACGTTAAGCTGTTTTATCCCTCGAGCCCAACCAGGCTGCGGGCAAACGCCGACGCCTCGAAGGGGCGCAGATCCTCGGCGCTCTCGCCGACGCCGATGTAATGCACGGGGATGCCGTATTTCTCGGCGAGCGAGACCAGCACGCCGCCGCGCGCGGTGCCGTCGAGCTTGGTCATGACGATGCCGGTGACGCCGATCATGTCGCGAAAGATCTCGGCCTGCTGATGCGCGTTCTGCCCGACCGTGGCGTCGAGCACCAGCAGCACCGCATGCGGCGCCTTGGGGTCGATCTTCTTGAGCACGCGCACGATCTTCTGCAGCTCCGCCATCAGATCGGCCCTGTTGTGCAGCCGCCCGGCCGTATCCATCAGCAGCACGTCGGCGCTCTCCCGCCGCGCCTCTTCGAAGGCGTCGAAGGCGAGACCCGCGGCGTCGGCGCCGGTCTCGCGCGCCACCACCGGGACGCCGGTGCGCTCGCCCCAGATCTTGAGCTGCTCGACCGCGGCGGCGCGGAAGGTGTCGCCCGCCGCCATCACCACCTTCTTGCCGGCGTCGCGGTATTGCTTGGCGAGCTTTCCGATGGTGGTGGTCTTGCCGCTGCCATTGACGCCGACCACCAGTATCACCAGGGGCCTCACTGCGGGGTCTAACCGCAACGGCCGCTCCACCAGCGCCAGCGACTTCGCCACCTCTTCCGCGAGCGCCTCGCGGATCTCCTCCGGCGTTAGCGCCTGGTTGAAGCGCGTGCGCCTGAGCCGCGCCGTCACTTCCTCGGCAAGCCCGACGCCGAGATCGGCGCCGATCAGCAGTTCCTCCAGC
>JASHRZ010000220.1 GCA_030037055.1 Alphaproteobacteria bacterium | reverse complement strand
TGGTCGACGATGTCCGCGCCGCAGATTACCGCGGTGCCGCTGCTTGGCGCGAGGAAACCCGTGATCATCTTCATGGTGGTGGATTTGCCGGCGCCGTTTGGGCCGAGAAAGCCCAGCACCTCGCCGCGCGATACAGCAAAGGACACGTCGTCCACGGCCGTGATCGGCCCGAACCGCCTGATCAGGTGGCGGACCGTGATCATCTCGTCCATTGGCCTTGTCTCACCCGATGTTGCCGCTTCGCGGCATTGTCATTGCCTGCGCCATGTGCCGCAATTCGGAGGCGAAAATCAAGTCAGGACGTGTGAAATCGCTGTAATCTCGCGGGCGCCGCCGCGAGGCCGGGCGCCGTCCGACCCGCCGGGGCCGCGGCGCCTGCCGATCACCTGCCTTCCTTGGCCGGCAGCAGCCGCTCGATCTCGTCCGTGACCGCGCGGTCGGTCGGCCGGACCGCGGAGGGCCAGGCGCCGGCGAGGCTGCCATCGGGGCCGACGAGATATTTGTGGAAATTCCAGCGCGGCGCACCGGCCTCGCCCAGCTCGGCCGCGATCCAGCGGAAGAACGGGTGCGCCTCGGGCCCGACCACGTCCTGTTTTTCCGTAAGGGGGAAGTCGACGGCGTAGCGGCTCTCGCAGAATTGCTTGATCTCCTGCGCCGAGCCCGGCTCCTGTTCGCCGAAATCGTTGGAAGGAACGCCGATGACGACGAGGCCGCGCGGGCGATAGCGCCGCCAAAGCGCCTGGAGATCCGCGTATTGCGCAGTAAAGCCGCAGAAGGAGGCCGTGTTGACCACGAGCAGCGGCCGGCCGCGGTATTGCGCCAGCGGCAGGGGTTGACCGTCGATCGATCTGAAGGCGAAATCATAGCCGCTCATGCCGGTTCTCCGCGGGTTGGAGGAGGCCGCCGCGCGTGGCGCGAGGCAGCGCAACGCGCCGAGCATCAGCGCGCGCCTGGGTAGGGGATCAACCATAGCGCTCCTCCTGCCAGGGATCGCCGTGGTTGTGGTATCCGCGCTGCTCCCAGAAGCCCGAGCGGTCGGCGGCGACGAGCTCGATGCGGCGGAGCCACTTTGCGCTCTTCCAGAAATAGAGTCTGGGCACGATCGCCCGCACTGGACCGCCATGCTCGCGCGGCAAGGGGCGCCTCGCCCAGGAATGCGCCAGCAGCACGTCGTCATCGGCGAAGGCGGCGAGCGGCAGGTTCGCGGTGTAGTCGTCATAGCCGTGAAACACGACGAAGCGCGCCTCGGCCTTGGGTTTGACAAGGTCGAGGATGTGCCGGGCGCTAACACCCTCCCAGGCATTGTCGAAGCGCGACCAGCCGGTGACGCAATGAATGTCGGAAACATGGCGGAACGCCGGCTGGGCGCGGAAGGCGGCCCAGTCCCAGTCGACGGGGTTTTCGACCAGACCGTCGATGGCGAGGCGCCAGCGCTCGACCGGCACGTCGGGCTGCACGCCGAGATCGAGCACCGGCCAGGTCTCGACCTCGCGCTGTCCCGGCGGCAGGCGCTCGACCTCGGGCCGTGCCGACCGACCGGTGAGAAGGCGCCCCTCGCACGCCCAGCGCTGCTTGCTGTCGACCAGCTTGCGCCGGGCGCGGCCGAGCAGCCCATCCTTGTCTTCCGTCATGGCGATCTCCTTGTTCACAACATAGCCCGATCCGTGCGCGGGCGAAGTCGCTTTGCCGTGAGCGGCGATTCGCGGTTGCGCCTTGCCCGCGCCTCGCCGAGACTGGCATCCGCCCCCTCCCCCTGGCTGGTGCCGATGTCCGCTGCGCTGATCATCGATCTCGTCAAAGGCATCGTCGTCGGCGTCGTCATTGCGCTGCCGGTCGGGCCGGTCGGCGTTTTGTGCGTGCGCCGGACCCTGTTCGAAGGGGCGAGTTTCGGCTTCGTTTCCGGCCTCGGCGCCGCCACCGCTGACACGATCTTCGGCATCGTCGCCGGCTTCGGCCTCACTATCGTCCGCGACTTCCTGCTGCGCTATCAGGATTGGTTCGGCGCGGCGGGTGGCGTCTTCCTGGTCTATATCGGCATCCGGGCGCTGCGCCAGCGCGGCGATGCTGAGCCCGAGCCGCTCGCCGATGAGGCGCTCTTCGGCGCCTATGCCTCGACCTTCGCGCTGACCATCACCAACCCCATCACCATTCTTGCCTTCGCCGCCATCTTCGCCAAGGTAGGGGTGAGCGAGACGGGGGGATATCTGGACACCGGCGCCCTCGTCGCCGGCGTGTTCTGTGGCTCGCTGCTGTGGTGGCTGGGATTGAGCTTCGGCATCGCCTGGCTGCGCCGCATCGCCGGTACGGTGCGTCTCACCTGGCTCAACCGCATCTCCGGCGGCATCCTCACCCTTTCAGGCCTCGGCCTGCTCGCCTCGGCCCTGCTCGCCGCCGCCAGCCGGCTGATCTGAAACGGTGGCGGAAAAGGCATTTTTGCGGCGGGCGGTCGGCCGGCTTGGCGCTCGGTCCGAGCGCAGGTAATCTCCCGCGCGATGATCCTCCCCCGGCGTTGTGCCCAGCTTGCGCTTCTGGCCTGCCTGCTGCTTGCGCCGGCCGCGCCGCTGCGCGCGGAGGCTCCGCCCGCCGCCACGACGCCGGCGGTCTCGGCCGACGAACTACAGCGTCTGGTCGACACGCTGCAGGACGACAAGCAACGCTCCCAGCTCGTCGGGCAGCTGCAGGCGCTGATCGCCGCCCAGCGCGGCGTCGAGCAGAAGCAGGAGGTGCAGAATCCCGCCGGCTGGCTCAACACCATCTCCGCCGATGTCGATGCCATCAGCGGCGAGATCCTCGCCGCCGCCGCGGTGGTGCTGGACGCGCCGCGGCTGCTCGAGTGGTTCCAGGCGCAGGCGAGCGACGCGCAGGCGCGGGCGCGCTGGCTCGGCATCGCGGTCAAGCTCGCCGTCGTGTTCGGCGCGGCGGCGATCGGCGACCGGCTGCTGCGCGTGATGCTGCGCCTGCCGCGCGCGCGTCTGGCCTCGCGCTCGAGCGATGCACTGCCGGCGCAGCTGGTGCTGGGGCTACTGCTGCTGGTGGTCGATGCGCTGCCGGTCCTCGCCTTCGCCGGCGTCGCTTATTTCACCCTGCCGCTGGTGCAGGCGCGCTTTACCAGTTCGCACGTCGCCGAGGTGATCATCGAGGCGAGCCTGACCGCACGGCTCATCCTCGCCGCCGCCAATGTCGCGTTGCTCTCGCCGGTGGCGGCGAGTCTCTATTCGCTCGGCGAGGAGACGCGCAACTATCTCTATATTTGGGTGCGGCGCTTCATCAACTGGGCGGTCTACGGCCTCGCCGTTGCCGCCGGCGCGTGGTGGATGGGCGTGCCGGGTGCGATCTATGCGCTCCTGCTGCGCGGCACGATGCTGGTGCTCGGCATACTGTCGGTGATATTCGTGCTGCAGAACCGCGCGGCGGTGGCGAACATGCTGCGCGGCACGCGGCAGGGCTTGGTCGAAGCGGGCATGCCAGCCGCCGGCCATGGCTGGCGCATGCTGCGCCACCGGCTCGCCGACACCTGGCACGTGCTCGCCATCATGTACATTGTCGGCACCTTCGGCAGCTACGTGCTGCGCATCGAGGGCGGCTTCGCCCTCGTCTTCCGCGCCACGCTGCTGAGCCTGGTGGTGCTCGTCGCCGCCGGCGTCATCGTCCGGTCGGTACGCCGGCTGAGCGAGCGCGGCTTCGCCATCGGCACGGATCTGAAACATCGGTTCCCCACCCTCGAGACCCGCGCCAATCGCTACCTGCCCGTGCTTACCTGGGCGGCATCGTTCATCGTCTATTTCTTCGCCGCGCTGGCGCTGCTGCAGGCCTGGGGCTTCGGCACCTTCGCCTGGTTCAACACGGAGACCGGCCGCAAGGTCACCGGCACCGTCGTCTCCATCGCCACGGTGCTGCTCGGGGCGCTCATCGTCTGGGAAGCGTTCGGGTCGGCGATCGAGCATTATCTCAACGGCATCGGCGCCGACGGGCTGCGGGTCGCGCGCAGTGCGCGCATGCGCACTTTGCTGCCGCTGCTGCGCACCACGGTGCTCATCGTGCTGCTCACCATCGTCGGCCTCATCGTGCTTTCCGAGGTCGGCGTCAACATCGCGCCGCTGCTGGCCGGCGCCGGCATTGCCGGCATCGCCGTGGGCTTCGGCTCGCAGGCGCTGGTCAAGGACGTCATCACCGGTGTCTTCATGCTGCTGGAGGATACGCTGGCGGTGGGCGAGATGGTCGATCTCGCCAACAACCACACCGGCATCATCGAGGCGATGTCGATCCGCACCATCAAGCTCCGGGACATGGCCGGCGTGCTGCACACGGTTCCGTTCAGCGATGTGTCCACGGTGCGCAACCTGACGCGCGACTATTCCTATTTCGTCGCCGATATCGGCGTCGTCTACCGCTCGGATCCCGACCGCGTCATCGCCGTGCTGCGCGAGGTGGCCGACGGGATGCGCCGGGATCCGGATTGGGCGTCCTCGATCGTCGAGCCGCTCGACGTCATCGGCGTCGACCGCTTCACCGACAGCGCCATGGTGATCCGCGCCCGGCTCAAGACGGTGCCGCTGCGCCAATTCCCCGTCGGCCGCGAGTTCAACCGGCGCATGAAGAAGGCGTTCGACCAGCACGGCATCGAGATGCCGGCGGCGAATCAGACGCATTACCTTGAGCGCCCGCCGGCCCCCGCCGCCTCCAGCTGATCCTCGCCGCGCTCCAGCGCTGCCAGCGCCGCCTCGTCGCCGAGCCCGAGCACGCGCCGTGCCAAGTCGAG
>JASHRZ010000219.1 GCA_030037055.1 Alphaproteobacteria bacterium | reverse complement strand
GCCCGCCAGATCAGCGAGCAGAACACCAACGAGAACGGCATCATCCCGCTGGTCAGCCTGTCGCCGGCCTGGGAACAGTCCTTCGCCGAGGCGCTCACCGGCCAGGGCGACGAGCGCCATCTCAGCATGCCGCCGAGCCGGCTGCAGGAATTTATCGCCGCCGTGCGCAGCAGCTTCGAGCGCCACGCCATGAACGGCGAGACGCCGGTCCTGCTGGTGAGCCCGGCGATCCGGCCCTATGTGCGCTCGATCATCGAGCGTTTCCGGCCGATCACCGTGGTGATGTCGCAGAGCGAAGTCCACCCCAAGGCCAAGATCAAGACGGTCGGGACCCTCTAGGCGATGCGGCTTAGGACCTTCACCGCGGCGAGCATGAGCGAGGCGATGGCCCTGGTGCGCATGCGCCTCGGCGCTGAGGCCATCATCGTCGCCACCGAGGAAGGCGAGGACGGCGCCACGCGCGTCACCGCCGCGGTCGATCAGCCCGAGCGCCTGGCGCCGGGGGTCGAGCCTGACGTCATCGACGTCCTGAACGAGGCGCTCTCCGCGCACGGCCTCGCGCCCCTGGTGGTGGAGAAGATCCTCTGCGCCGCGCTCCCCTTCGAGACCGACGACCCGCTCCTGGCGCTGGCAAGCGCGTTCACCACCGTCTTCACCTTCGCGCCGCTCGACGGCGAGCCGCGCCGGCCGCTGCTGCTGGCCGGGCCGCCGGGCGCGGGCAAGACGGTATCGGCCGCCAAGCTCGCGGCGCGCGCGGTGATGGCGGGCAGGCCCGTCCGCCTGGTCACCGCCGACACGGTGCGCGCCGGCGGCATCGAGCAGCTCGAGGCCTTCGCCCACGTGCTGCAGCTGCCACTGCACCGCGCCGAGAGCGCGCCGCGCCTGGCGCCCATCGCCGCCCAGGCCAAGCCCGGCGAGCTGCTGCTCATCGACTCGCCGGGCATCAACCCCTACAGCGCCGGCGATCGGCGCGAGCTCTCCCAACTCATCGCCGCCAGCAGCGCCGAGCCGGTGCTGGTGCTGCCCGCCGGCGGCGACGGCGTCGACACGGTCGAGCTTGCACGCATTTTCCGCGATCTCGGCGTCGGCCGCATGATCGTCACGCGTCTGGACATGGTGCAGCGCCTGGGCAGCATCATCGCCTGCGCCGACACGCTGCGCCTGGGCTTTGCCGAGGCCGGCACCTCGCCCGACATCGCCAAGGGCCTCAACGCCTTCAACCCCGTCGTGCTCGCCCGCCTCATCCTGCCGAAACCGGCGCAGCCGCAGCGGCAAGCCAATGCCATGAGAGGATCACCATGAATCCACCCTCCCTCGTGCGGGCGTTCCCAGCACCCACGAACGCCCCGGCGGCGCACAAGCGCAACATCATCGCCGTCGCCTCCGGCAAGGGCGGCGTCGGCAAGACCTGGTTCTCGATCACGCTGGCCCATGCCATGGCCAAGGCGGGCAAGAAGGCGCTGCTGTTTGACGGCGATCTCGGCCTTGCCAATGTCGACGTCCAGCTCGGCGTCACCCCCGAGCGCGACCTCGCCAGCGTCATCGCCGGCGAAGCGACCCTGGCGCAGGCGGCGACGCGCTACGAGGGCGGCTTCGACATCATCGCCGGCCGCTCCGGCAGCGGCAGCCTCGCGACCCTGCCGGCCAGCCGGCTCATGGTGTTGCGCACCGAGCTGCAGCTGCTGTCGCAGGACTACGACTGGGTCGTGCTCGATCTCGGCGCCGGCATCGAGCGCACCGTGCGGCTGCTCACCGGGCAGTCGCGCGCTTGCCTCGTCATCACCACCGACGAGCCGACCTCGATCACCGACGCCTACGCCTATATCAAGGTCACGGCGATGGAGCGGCTCGCGGACGGCATCCAGATCGTCGTCAACATGGTGGCGAACCAGCGCGAAGGCGAGCGCGTCTACGGCACGCTGCTGCGCGCTTGCCGCGAATTCCTCAAGCTCGAGCCGCCGCTCGCCGGCATCATCCGCCGCGACGACCACGTCAAGGACAGCATCCGCCGCCAGGTCTCGCTGCTAACGCGCTATCCCGGCAGCGAGGCGGCAAGCGATGTCGAGGCGATCCTCCACCGCCTGGACCAGGGCCTCTAGGAACGGCGGAGGCGACGGTGGCGGAACCGGTCGCCCCGGTAGCGCTTGTCGGCGGCTCCATCTTCGCCGCCGCCATCCCGTCGCTGCCGCCCGCCATCGAGCTGGCGCAGCAGCCGCCCGCGGCGTTGCTGCTGGCGGCGACGCTCTCGGCGGTCGTCGTCGGCCGCGCCGGCAATGGCGCACTGCTGCTGCGCACGGATTACGGCACGCTCGCGCTCAAGACGGCCCTGGCGTTGGCCTCGGGCAGCCGCGTCGAGCTCAAGCTCCTGCCGGGCCCGCCCGCCAGCGTGCTGCTGCTCGCCATCGAGGAGCCCGAGACGCCGGCGCAAGCCGCCCCGACCGCGGCGCCGATGCCGGGCGCGCCTGCTCCCCCCGGCAGCGCCGCTACGCTGCCTGCAGCGGCGGCGGCGAGCGAGACAGAGCCGCCGCCGGCGCAGCTCGATCTCGGCAGCGAGGTCGAGGCGACACTGGTGTCGCTGCCGCCCGGCACGCAGAACCTCCTTCCGGCGCTGGCGGCGGGCACGCGCCTCGTGTTGCGCA
>JASHRZ010000218.1 GCA_030037055.1 Alphaproteobacteria bacterium | reverse complement strand
GAGGGCGCCGATCCCGCCGAGCTGAAGCCCAACCAGGAAAGCGGTGGCGGCGTTGATGCCGAGCGAAGCGCCGCCCGGGCCCAGCGCGCGGATCATGCCGCAGACGATGCCGATGGCGGCCATGATCAGCGCCGCCGCCCACCAGCTCCCCTCCGCAGCGCTGCCCAGCGCCAGCAGGCACGGCCCGCCCAGTGCCTGGATCATCATGGCGACAAGCCGGGTGCGATAGGGGCCGCCAACATCGACCATCGAGGTGGCGAGCGCGCCCAGCACCGCGGGATAGGCGAGATCCCCGAGACCGAGAGGCGGCAGCAGTGCCAACGGCGTCGCCCCGGCGATGGCGCCGCGCCATGCCGTCGACAGCGCGATGCGGTTGGGGCCGCTGTCGAGCCATTCCCTCAGCGAGCGGCGCATGAGCGGCTCCTCATCGCGCTGCCCGGTCCTGGAATTCGGCCGCTGGCGCGGTAAGCTGCGGCCGGGACCGACAGCCAAGGCAACCGCCCATCATGACCGCCAGCGCCGATGCGATGACCGGGCCGACCTCGCGCATCTTCTTCTCGCAGCGGCTGCGGCTTCATTATGTCGATTGGGGCAACCCGGCGGCGCCGCCGCTGCTGCTGCTGCATGGCGGGCAGGATCATTGCCGCAACTGGGATTGGGTCGCCGAACGGCTCCGCCACGAATGGCACATCATCGCCCCCGATCTGCGCGGCCATGGCGACAGCCAATGGTCGCCCGACGGCAATTACAGCATGGCCGGGTATATCTACGATCTCGCCCAGCTCGTCCACCAGCAGCAGCTCGCGCCGGTCACCATCATCGCCCATTCCTTGGGCGGCAATATCGCGCTGCGCTATGCCGGGATCTATCCCGACAAGGTGGCGAAGCTCGTCGCCATCGAAGGGCTGGGCCCCTCGCCCAAGGCGCTCGCCGAGCGGCTGAAACGGACCATCGCCGAGCGTATGCAGAAATGGATCGACGAGCAGCGGGCGCTCTCGGGCCGCGTGGCGCGGCGCTACGCCTCGATCGAGGAGGCGTTCAAGCGCATGCAGGAGGCGAACCGGCATCTCTCGCCCGAGCAGGCGCGCCATCTGACACAACACGGCGTCAACCAGAACGAGGACGGCACCTATAGCTGGAAGTTCGACAATTACGTGCGCGCCTGGCCGCCCTACGACATGACCGTGCCCGATGTCGAGCAGCTCTGGGCGCGCATCGCCTGCCCGACGCTGCTGGTCTACGGCAAGGAGAGCTGGGCGTCAAACCCGCTCGAGGACGGCAGGATCGCGCCTTTCAGGCGGGCGCGGGTCGAGAGCTTCGAGAAGGCGGGCCATTGGGTCCACCACGACCGGCTCGACGCCTTTATCGACACGGTGCGCGCATTCTTCAGGGAGGGCTGAGCGATGAAGGCGGCGGTGGTGGGCGAGAAGGGCCTGGAGATCCGCGACCTGCCGCGGCCGCAGCCCAAGCCCAACGAGGTGCTGGTGCGGGTGCGCGCCGCTGGGCTCAACCGCGCCGATCTCGCAGTGGCATCGGGCCGCCGCCACGGGGCATTGGGCGGCCCCGGCACCATCGTCGGCCTCGAATGGGCGGGCGAAGTCGCCGAGGTGGGCGCCGAAGTCAAAGGCATCAAGCCGGGCGAGCGCGTCATGTGCTCGGGCAATGGCGGCTATGCCGAATATGCGACGGGCGATTGGGGCCGCATCTCGCCGATCCCCGCCAACAACATGACTTTCGCGCAGGCGGCGAGCCTGCCGGTGGCACTGCAGACCATGCACGACGCGATCGTCACCAACGGACGGCTCCGGGCCGGAGAGAGCGTGCTGATCCAGGGCGCGAGCTCCGGCGTCGGGCTGATGGGGCTGCAGATCGCCAAGCTCAAAGGCGCGCGGCTGGTGATCGGCAGCTCGACCAACCCGGGCCGCCGCGCGCGGCTCAAGGAATTCGGCGCCGATCTCGCGATCGACTCGCGCGATCCGGCCTGGCCCGAGGCGGTGGCGGAGGCCAGCCAAGGCAAGGGCGTCGATCTCATCATCGACCAGATCTCGGCGAGCGTCGCCAATCAGAACATGAAGGCGGCGGCGATCCTCGGCCGCATCGTCAATGTCGGCCGCTTGGGCGGCATGAAGGGCGAGTTCGATTTCGACCTGCACGCGCTGAAGCGCATCGACTATATCGGCGTCACTTTCCGCACCCGCTCGCTCGAGGAGGTGCGCGAGATCGTCGGGCGCATGCGCGCCGATCTCTGGGGCGCGGTCGAGGCCGGGAAGCTCGCGCTGCCCATCGACCGCACATTCTCCCTCGACGACGCCGCAGCGGCGCTCGCGCATATGCGCGCCAACGCGCATTTCGGCAAGATCGTGCTCCAGATGTGAGGCGGCCGTCGCGGCGGCGGCCCTACGGCGCCGGCGTACACTTTCCTTGTCCTTCAGCCACCCTCTTGTCGTCGTGATGACGCGTCTGACCTCGGAGTTCCCGCGCCAGCGCCGGTCTTGGTCGCAGGCCGTCGATCGGCCGCGCAATCTCCTCAGATAACCTCCTCGACGCCGCGACCTCGTCCGTCTGGAACGTGACCTAGCCGGCGGCGCGCGCGACCTCTGCGGCCTCGGGGTCGGGTTTCGACGCCGCGTCGGCCTGAGGCACGAGGCTTCGATAAAGGGCGAGATACCGGCGCGCCGGCTCCTCCCAGCCGAAATGTTGCGCCATTGCCTGCCGCTGCACCTTGCGCCAGTCCAAGGGCTGCCGATAGAGACCGAGCGCTCGTTCCACGCAGCGAACCATGTCATCTCCGGTCACGCCCTCGAACATGAACCCCGTCGCCGTTCCGCGACTGAGCGTGTCATCGGTTGCATCGACGACAGTGTCGCGGAGCCCGCCGGTGCTTCTGACGACCGGTAGAGTGCCATAGCGCATCGCATAAAGCTGAGTAAGCCCGCACGGCTCATAGCGCGCGGGATGAAGCAGGATATCGCCACCCGCCACGATCCGATGCGCCAGCGGCTCTTCGTAGCCGACGCGGAATGCGATCCGTCCCGGGTACCGAAGGGCCGCCGCCTCGAATTGTTCTTCGAGGTGCCGTTCCCCGTCGCCCAGCAGCACGCACAGAGCGCCGTCGCCGATGACCTCGGGCAGTGCAGCGGCAACGACATCGGCCATTTTCTGGTCCGTGATCCGGCTGATAAAGATGATGAGGGGCACCTCCAAATTAGCTTCGAAGCCGAACTCCTCCTGCAGCGCAGTCTTGCAGGCGCGCTTGCCGGCAATATCTTCCAAACTGAAATTGTTGGGGAGATGAACGTCCCGCGAGGGATCCCAGATCTCGTAATCCGCCCCGTTGAGGATGCCAACGAGATCCCGTGCGCGCCGCTGCAGCAGTCCTTCCAGGCCACAGCCATAGTCGGCGGTGAGAATTTCCCGCGCATAGGTCGGGCTGACCGTCGTCAGTCGGTCGCTGTAACGGATGCCGGCCTTGAGAAACGAGATCTTGCCGTGGAACTCCAAGCCATCCGGATTGAAAGCCTCGTCGGGAAGGCCGAGTTGCGGGTAAAGGGCAGGAGGGAACAGACCTTGGTAGGCAAGATTGTGTATGGTGAAGACCGTCGCGGGCCTTTGGCCGGGGGTTTCCGCCAAGATCGCCGGCACCAGCCCCGTCGGCCAATCGTTGGCATGAACAATGTCCGCGCGCCAATCCCCCAGAAAGTGGCCGCGCGACAGTCGCGCAGCGACGTGGTTGAACACGGCGAAGCGTCGTGCATTGTCGGGCCAGTCTTGCCGGTCCCGATCCTGGTAGGGGCTGCCGGGGCGTCGAAACAGCGGCGGGCAGTCCGCGAGCCAAATCGGCAAGCGCGCGTCAGGCGTACGCGCGGAGACGAGACGCAGGGGACCCGCGCCCATGAAATCCCCAAATTCGACCTCGATCGATTTGTTCTCTGCGGCCTCGATCGCGCTCGGATAGCCCGGGAGCAAGAGGTGCATATCGACGTCAAGCTTGGCAAGCGACTTCGGGAGACCAGCGCTTACATCCGCGAGGCCGCCCGTCTTCGCGAGCGGGTAGATCTCGGGCGATGCAAAAAGGACACGCAAGCAAGCTCTCCTTAGCCGTGTTTCCTCATGACGCCTCGAATGCGCAAGCAGTCCTCATTCAAACTGACAAGACGTTAGATTGTTGGGCCGGATGAGGTGTTGACTTGGATCAAGCTGCAGAGCGCGGAATCCGGACCCCATCCGCCACAGCCCGGCCGGCCCTCGCATTTTCCGTGCCCCCAATGTCCGCCTTGCGAGCGCCGATGATCCAAGTGCCGGAGGTCGTCGTGCCAGCCATCAGGCTCGGACCAGCCTCTACGACTGTCTGCAAAGTGCCCGCCGAGCGGGGCGGGTCCTGCGCTTGGGCAAGGACTGGCGCGGAGCCGAGGGCCGCATGCAAGAGCCCCAAGAAGCAGCTTGCCTCTCATGGGTCTTCTCCAATTCGCCAGGCCGGCGCAATACTGATGGCAGGTTGGCATGGTGCCTTCGCCTCCATCGCGTCTGATTTAGGCCTTTGCGCTACATCAATGTCCCTACTCGTGCGAGGTGTGAGAATTTGTCTTGCCAATGGACCATCGGGCGTCCTCCATGGGAGCTGATATCGTCGCAACAGGCCACGAACGCGCAACAGGGAAGGCCCGGTCAAGCTCGCGGAGGACCGCTGCCCGGCGATTGGATTTCGCGGCGGGGCTTGCGCCAATGCGGCAACCGGCGGCGGACTGGCTGCGCGAGGCGAACCCGTTCTATCAGTTGGTGCCGATCGACTGGTCCGAGATTTCCTGGGCTCTCATGACGCTCATTGCGCGGTCGATGAGGGACCCGGTCCGCGCCGCGGCCGCTTCGGCCGCTCTGTCCTTGAGACTGTGGCAGGAAGCGGGCGAAACCGCCTCGGTGAGCGCCGGGCGCTTCTGGGGATTGGCGCCTTCGCGCGCAACCAGTCCCGGCGGCGCCGTGGCCGATCGCCGCTTCGATGCCCCCGAATGGGAGCTGCACCCATTCTTTCAAGTCATGAAGCGCAGCTATCTCGCGGTTTCCGAGCGGCTTCTTGCGGAAGCCGAAACGGCTGCCATCGACCCCGCCGAACGCCAGCGGCTGGTGTTTCACCTGCGCCAGCTCATCGATGCGATGAGCCCGACCGTGTATTTTGCGACCAACCCCGCCGCCTGGCGCAAGGCCTGGGAGACGGCGGGCGTAAGCGTAATGGACGGGCTGCGCAACCTCCTCGCCGATCTGCGCGCGGGCCGCCTCAGCATCACAGACACCGACGCTTTTTCTCCGGGCAAGAACCTCGCGCTTACGCCGGGCAAGGTCGTCTATCGCAACCGCCTCGTCGAGCTCATCGAGTATGCGCCGCTCGCCCCGGCGAGCTACGAGGTGCCGCTGCTGTTCATACCGCCCTGGATCAACAAATTCTACATCCTTGACCTGCAGCCGAAGAACAGCCTCGTTCGCTTCCTGCTCGAGCACGGCTTCGCCGTCTTCATGATCAGTTGGAAGAACCCGGACGCTGCGATGGAAAGCATCGGCTTCGAGGATTACATGGCCGAGGGGCCGCTGGCCGCAAGCGACGTGGTGCGCGAGATTTGCGGCGCCCAGCGCGTAAATCCGGTGGGATACTGCATCGGCGGAACGCTGCTCGCAATGACGCTAGCGGCGATGGCAGCTCGTGGCGATGACCGCTTCGGGCCAGCGACGTTCATGGTCTCGTTGCTGGACTTCTCCGAAGTCGGCGACACCGCCGTCTTCGTCGACGAGCCGCAGATCGAGTACATGGAGCGGCGCATGCTCGAACGCGGCTATCTCGACAGCCGCCACTTGTCGAACATGTTCAACCTCCTTCGCGCCAATGACCTGATCTGGAGCACCGTCGTCAACAACTACCTGCTTGGCAACAGGCCGGCCGCTTTCGACCTCCTCTACTGGAACAGCGACAGCACCCGAATGGCCCGGAAAGCGCACAGCTTCTATCTCCGAAATACCTATCTCGAGAACAACCTCGTCAAGCCGGGCAAACTGTCCCTGCTCGGCGAGGCCATCGATCTCGGTCGGATTGGCCAGGACATCTACGCGGTGGGCGCGGAGAAGGATCATATCGTCCCCTGGAGCACGGCCTGGCGCATCGCGCGGCTCACAAGCGCGAAGACGCATTTCGTGCTGGCGGCCAGCGGCCACATCGTCGGCATGATCAACCCGCCTTCCGCAGGCAAGGGATATTGGACGAATGACGCCGATCCGCCGCCGATGACCGCCGAGGAATGGCTGAACAGTGCGAAAAAGCACGAGGGCAGCTGGTGGAGCGACTGGGTCGGATGGCTTGGACTGCGCTCTGGACGGAAGAAGCCAAGCCCGCCCGTCGGCAGCGCCCATCACCCGCCCCTGTGCGACGCGCCGGGCACTTATGTGCTCGAGAAATAGGCCGGTCTAGGGATGGCTTGGCGTCGGCTCGCTCCAGTCCCCCGCAGCGCGGGGTCGCCGCTGCAGTGGCCGATGAAGTGCTGGAGATCCAGTTTCAGCTCAGCTGGCGCGCACGTGCTGCCTCGATGTCATC
>JASHRZ010000217.1 GCA_030037055.1 Alphaproteobacteria bacterium | reverse complement strand
CGGAAGATCGGCTGTGACGTCCTCGAAGGTTTCGTAGGCCATCAGGTACACCGCCTCGACCTTCAGGGTTTTCATGAAGCTCTCCGCCTTGGCGTTGTCATAGGGATTGCCGCGCCGGCCCATCGATCCAAGGAGGCCATGATCGGCAAGGAGCTGGCGATAGAGTTCGGAGGCGTATGAGGCCGGCGCACTCGATGACGACGTCCAGGCCGCTGACCTGCTGCAGGAGTATGAGGCCAAGATCGCGGCGCTCGAGCGACGACGCGCCGGCCGCGCATCTCGATGATGCCGAGATCGTCGGCCGCTCAGGGGGTCATGTCTGGACGGCTCCTGCGGTGCAAGGGCGAAATCGGTGAGGCGGCTCGATCGGGTGCAGTCATGTCTACGGCCTACGAGCGCGGTGCTAATGACCGCTGGCCTTGATGAAGTCCGCGGATCGGAACCCAATCAAAATTGCGCGCTCAGGGCGCTTTGACCCCCTGGGTTTCTCCGATCCCCGGTGCGACCGGTCCGTCATCACCCCTCAACACCCTTGCACGTTCGATGCTACTTCGGGCTCGGGCGCGGCGGTTACCTGCGCGGTGCCACGTAGACCTCATTGCGTGAGAGCACGGCCCAGGCGATGCGCGCTGTCTTGTTGGCCAGCGCTACGGCGACCACCTTCGGCCGCTTGCGCTCGAGCAACTTGGCGGCCCAGCTCCGGGCAGCGTTGCTCTGCCGTGCGAAACGCAAAACGGCGGTCGCTCCGACCACCAGCAGGCGTCGTAGATAGCCGTCACCCTGCTTGCTGATGCCGGCCTGCCGCTCCTTGCCGCCGCTGCTATGGGCCTTCGGCGTCAAGCCGAGCCAGGCGGCAAACTGCCCGCCGGAGCGGAACAGCGAGATGTCCGGCACGCTGGCGACGATGGCGCTGGCGGTGATCGGACCGATCCCGGGGATCGTCGCCAGCCGCCGGCTGGTCTCGTCGGCTCGGTGATGCTTGAGAATCTCGGCCTCGATCTTCTCGATCCCGCTCGCCAACGACCGCAGCTGGGCAACGAGGCCGTGCAGGGCTGTCCTGGCGAGCTGCGGCAATATCTCCTGCGCCTCATGAAGCGCTGTGATTGCGGCCGTGATGCCACCCGGTCCGCGCGCTGAGATGAGCCCATACTCGGCGAGATGCCCGCGCAGCGCGTTGGTGAGCATCGTGCGTTGGCGCACCAGCAGATCCCGCGCCTTGTGCAGCATCAGCATGGCTTGCTGGTCGACCGTCTTCACCGCGACAAAGCGCATGGTCGGCCGCGTTACGGCTTCACAGATAGCCTCAGCATCGGCGGCATCCGTCTTGCCACGCTTGACATACGGCTTCACATAGGCGGGCGGCATCAGCTTGACCCTGTGACCGAGTGCCGAGAGCTCGCGCGCCCAGTGATGAGCTGACGCACACGCCTCCATGCCGACCAAGCAAGCCGGCAGACCGCCGAAGAACTTGACCAGATCGGTGCGGCGCAATTGTCGGCGGACACCCACCTTGCCATCGGCGTCGACCCCGTGCACCTGAAACACATTCTTCGCTAGGTCGAGCCCAATCGTTGCAACCTGCCGCATGGAATGCTCCTCTATTATTGACGTCTCCTGACGGACCATCATTGCCCCGCTGGAGCAGGAGCCATCCACACCATCAAAATTGGACGCCGATTGACAGTCCCCGACTGCAGCCGTCATTTGCGACGAGGTAGGCAGGCGATGCGATCCGAGTCTAAGCTACGATCCCGCCGCTCGAGCCCTGGGCAAGCCGTCGATCTCGCTCATGTCGATAGCTCGTCGAGCAGCGCCTTCGCCTCCTTAAGATCCGGCGTGTCGAAGCCTTCAGTGAACCAGCCGTAGATCGGCGCGAGCACATCGCGGGCTTCGGTGCGTTTGCCTTGGTCGCGCCACAGGCGGGCGAGGCTGGTCGCGACGAGCAGCTCGGGGAATTTCGCGCCAAGGCGCCGGGATGTTTCAATCGCGCGAAGGAAACTCTGCTCGGCCGCAGCGACCTTGCCCATCTGCCACAATACGTGGCCGCGCAATCGATAAAGTGTCGGCTCGGGCCGACATGCCTGCATTTGCTCGACGAGTCCGACCGCCTCGGAAAGGTATTCCAGAGCTTCACCCACCCGACCGACAGCCAAATGGCTTTCCGCAACCACCGCCAGGCACTGTGGGAGCGTGTGCTTCATCCCAGTTGCCCGGATCGCGCCGAGGCCCCGATCGACCATCAGGACTCCCTCCTCCCCGCGCCCCAGTTGCGTCAGCGCCCAACCGCGCCACAAGGTCGCGGTCGCATGCCACAGAGCGAAGCCGTATTGATCCGCGATGGCAACGATTTCGTCGCACCGTGTGAGAAAATCGGCGTTCGAGATGAGCCTGTGATCAAAGCTCGCAAATATCAGCGCCTGCGCCAAGGTGAAGGCGTGTGAAATGCGACGCGCCTCGGCCAAAGCCAAATCACGTTGCGATAGCGCCTGAACGGGGTAGCCGAGGTCGAGAAGATTGCTGGCCAAGAGCAGACGCATGGGCACATGCTCGTTTTCCAGCACACCCGGCCAAGCCGGACGGAGCGATCGGTCAAAAACCGACAAGCCGCGTTCAAAGTATTCGCGTGCCTGAACGAGCGCGCGGTCATTGACGCACATACCAATGAAGAGACAGCCGAGCCAAATGACCGCTCGCTCATCACGTTCCTCGCCAAGTCCCAGGACCTCCTCGGCATACTTCTGAGATACTGCAATCTCGCCCCGCGTCAGGTGATAGACCCACCTGCCGTAGAGAACGGGTACGAGCTGGGCCGGTGCGTCGAGCCGTTTGCAAAGCTCGTGAGCGCGGGCATAGGCCGCTCCAGCTTCCTCAACGGAATAGCCCCTCGTGGTGAGCAAGGCTCGCCCGAGCACCAGCTGAAAATCGATCTCGAGCTGACGGCTCGGACTTGTAGTGGGAAGCTTGTCGATCAACTCCAGGCCGATGCGCACATGCGCGAGCGCTTCCTTCATGGTCGACCGCACCAAGGCTTGCCGGCCCGCAACCAGCCGGTAGCGAATGGCTTTGTCGACGAGGCCGGCTTCGGCGCAGTGATATGCCACCAGCTCTGGCTGGGCAGTGACGACGTCTGGAAATTGCGATTCGAGCACCTCGGCGACACGCGAGTGGATCTGTTGACGTCGGTCCCGCAACAACGTGCTGTAAGCGGCGTCACGCACCAGCGCGTGCTTGAACAGGAAGGTGGCTTGCGGCGGGGTGCCGCGACAGAAGACGAGGCCGGCATCGCCCAGCAGCTTGAGCGCCAGTTGGAGATCTCCCTCGTTCTTCGCCGCGACAGGAGCCAAAAGATCATAAGAGAACTCTCGGCCTAAAACGGCACAGATCTGTGCGGCCTCTTTGGCAGCGGCACCGAGGCGATCAAGTCGCGCCATCAGCGATGCCTGTAGCGTCTGCGGAACGCTAAGATGTGGCAGCGAAACTGCGGAAACGATCCGCTGCCGCTCGTCGCGGCTCTCCGCCTCGAGCACCGATTTGGTCATCTCCTCGACGAACAGCGGAACGCCGTCGGTGCGTTCGAGGATCTCCGCGACGAGCGCTTGGGGCAGCGCCTTGTTCCCCGCCACGCGCTGCACCAAGGCCGATCCCTCTTGCCGATCGAGCCGGGCGAGGCTTATTACGGAGACATGTGCTTGCCCTGTCCACGGCGATTGGAACTCGGGTCGGCAGGTGATCACGAGTAGCACCGGCAGGTGCGCGACGCGGTCCACGAGCACATCTAGTAGCTCGCGCGAGCTCGGATCGATCCAATGGACATCCTCGTAGACCGCAAGCACCGGGTGCTGGCGCGCTAAAATCTCGAGCTGGCGCAACAGCGCCGAGAACATTCGCTCTTTTCGACGCTGAGCGCTCCAACTAATAGGAGTGCCTTTTTCGTCGAAGCGGATCGACAACAACTCAGCGATCAGTCGGAAATCGTCCTCAGCAACCGCTGTCCGGTCGAGCACCGTCACAAGCTTCGCGAGCTTGTTCTCGGTCCGGTCATGCCGCGCGAATCCTGCCGCACGCTCGAGCTGTGAGATCACAGGATAAAAGGCACTATCGGTGTGCTGGGGCGAGCAAAAATAGCGAAGAGCGGGCGGAGGCTCGCCTTCGAGCCGCGAGCGAAATTCGGCGATTACTCGCGATTTTCCGATGCCTGGCTCGCCGACGATCAGGACGACACGGCCAGCGCCGCTCGAGGCCATGCGCCAGCGGCGCGAGAGAAGCTCCAGCTCTTCCTCACGCCCGATGAGCGGCGTCAGAAGTGCTGCGTGTTGCGCTTCGAATCGGCTTTCGGCGGCACTGAGGCCAATCACCTCCCAGGCTTGCACCGGCTCCACGAAGCCCTTGAGTGCCACGCGGCCGAGATCACGATACTCGAAGAGCCCACCCGTCAGGCGGCGCGTCCCCTCGGCGATGACCACCTGGCCCGGCGCTGCCAATGCGTGCAGCCGTGCCGCAAGGTTCGGCGTCTCCCCGACGACGCCTTGCTCTTGCGCCACGCCTTCACCGACGAGGTCCCCGACCACGACCAGACCCGTGGCGATGCCCACCCGAACCTGCAACGGCGCTTGCTGCGTCGTCGGCAATCCCGGCACTGCCTCGGTGATACCGAGCGCTGCGCGCACGGCCCGCTCGGCGTCGTCCTCATGCGCCTGCGGATAACCGAAATAGGCGAGCACGCCATCGCCCATGTATTTGGCGACGAAGCCCCCCGCCGCGATGATGCGCTCAGCGCAGCAGCGATGATATGCGGCAATGATCTCACGCATATCTTC
>JASHRZ010000216.1 GCA_030037055.1 Alphaproteobacteria bacterium | reverse complement strand
GATGTCCCCGGCTTCGACCGCGCGAATGTCGACGGCTTCGCCGTGCGGGCGGCGGACACGGCGGGTGCGAGCGAGCGGACGCTGGTCACGCTGGAGCTCAACGCCGAAATCCTAACCCCAGGCGCCGCACCGCTGATTCCGGTGACACCTGGCGTGGCGAGCCTAATCGCGACCGGTGGCATGGTGCCGCGCGGCGCCGATGCGGTGGTCATGGTCGAAGATACCGAGGCGCGTGAAGTGGACGGGCGCACGCTCATAGAGGTGCGGCGGCCCACCGCCGTCGGCCAGTTCATCTCCTTCGCCGGAAGCGATATCGCCCGCGGCGAGACGGTACTGCGCGCGGGACAGCTCCTTACTGCGCGCGAGATCGGCATGCTCGCGGCGGTGGGCGCCGCCACGGTCGAAGTCTATCGCCGGCCCGAGGTCGCTATCATCTCCACCGGGGACGAGATCGTCGCTCCCGGCCAACCGATCCGGCCGGGGCAGGTCTATGATTCAAACGCGGCGATCCTCGCGGCCGCGGTCGAAGAAGCGGGCGGCGTGGCGCGGGCGCTCGGCATCGGCGCCGACAATGAAGCGGCTCTGTCGCGCCTGATCGAGTATGGTCTCTCCTCCTGCGACTTGGTCATCATGTCTGGGGGAACGTCGAAGGGCGCTGGCGATCTCTGCTATCGCGCCGTTGCCGCATACAAGGATCCGGGGATCGTGGTCCATGGCGTCGCCCTCAAGCCCGGCAAGCCGGTCTGCCTCGCCGTGACGCGCGGCAAGCCGCTGGTCGTCTTGCCGGGATTTCCGACTTCTGCAATCTTCACCTTCCACGAATTCCTGGCGCCGGTCATCCGCGCCTATGCCGGCCTGCCGCCGGAGCAGGTCGATCGCGTCACCGCGGCGCTCCCGCTGCGCGTGGCTTCAGAGCGCGGCCGCACCGAATTCATGATGGTCTCGCTGACGCGGCGCCATGAGAGCGGCGCTCTCGCAGCCTATCCAATCGCCAAGGGCTCGGGCGCGGTAACCTCGTTCAGCCAAGCCGACGGCTTCATCGCGATCGCGCCAGACATCGAAGCCGTGGCGGCTGAGGCGCCGGTCGAGGTGCAGCTAATCGGCCGCTCCCACCGCCTCGCTGACCTGGTGATCATCGGCAGCCATTGTGTCGGGCTCGATGCGATTGTCACCCGCCTCGACGCTGAAGGCATCTCGACGCGACTGCTCAATGTCGGGAGCACCGGTGGCCTTGCCGCGGCGAGGCGCGGCGAATGTGACATCGCGCCGATCCATCTCTTCGACCCAGAGACCGAGCGCTACAACGATCCCTTCCTGACGCCGCAGCTCGAGCTCGTATCCGGCTATCGGCGGCTCCAGGGGATCGTCTATCGGCGCGGCGACCCCCGCTTCGAGGGTCGGACGATCGCCGAAGCGCTGTCATCCGCCATGGCCGATCCCACTTGTCTCATGGTCAACCGCAACCCGGGCAGCGGGACGCGCATCCTCACCGACCGGCTGCTCGAAGGCGCCAAGCCTCCGGGCTACTGGTCGCAGCCGAAGTCGCACAACGCCGTCGCCGCCGCGGTGGCGCAGAACCGCGCCGATTGGGGCATGGCGATCGAGACCGTCGCGCGCCAGTACGAGCTGGGCTTCATCCCGCTGTGCGACGAGCACTATGATTTCGCAATACCCAAGTCACGCCTCGAGCGGCCTGCCGTTCAGCGCTTCCGCGCCGTGCTCGACAGTGAAGATTTGAGACGCGAGCTTCGCGCGCTCGGCTTCGGCATCTGACAGCAGAGCGCCGGCGTACCGGAGAAAGGCGGCGGGCGAAGTGGACAGGACCGCTATATCCTGACTAACATAGGGCTTCGCCCCGATCACTCGGAGAAGGAGGCGCTCTCATGAAGCTCAGCGCGCGCAACATCATTCCTGGCACGGTCAAGGACATCAAGAAGGGCGCGACCACGAGCCATGTCGTCATTGATGTGGGCGGGAAGCTGATCACCGCCTCGATCACGAACGAGGCGGTCGAGGATCTGAAACTTGCCGTCGGTCAGAAGGCGAGCGCCGTGATCAAAGCGTCCGACGTCATGGTCATGATCGACTGACCGTCCTCACCCGCGGCGGCGCCAGCCAGATCCGGAGCTACGCCGCCTATTTGATTATCTCGCACACGTCTTCGCGCCGCTCAGCTCTTCCGGCGCCCTGGCGCCGACCGAGCGCCACCACGCGTGCAGGCTCTCCGAGCGGCAGGCGAGCTTCACGCTCATGCCCCCACAATAAGAGGTCGAGGCGGCGAAATTCCATTCCGGCACAGCGATCAACGCCGGAACGTCGGTCTCGATCGCCGCGGCGATCTCCTGCAGCAGCCCGCCGCCATCGAGCTCGTGCTTGCCGAATCGGTTGACGATGACGAGATCGACGCCGTCGTGGGCCGCTTCGGCGATCACCGCGGCGACGTGCGCTAGCCCCGTGTGGATCGAGCCGGCAGGCGTTCGACTGGGGCACGTGCTCATGCTACAGCGGGATTTCTTCGCCGGAACGAAGCAGGATAGCCGAGAGGTTTCCGCGCGCATCAGCCGCCGGCCCGCGCGTGCTTTGGATAAGTCCGGCGACCTTGGCGCCGGAGCGCCGAAGATCCTCGACGAACGTGCTCAAGACGCGATCCGGATCGTCGGCGCTGCCAGAGACCATGGCCGCGCGAGACCACGCACCAGCAGCATCTGTTCACCCGGTGGCACCGCCAACACCAGGAGATTCGCACACCGAGGAGCCCTGACCGGCCCTGCTCGGCCGGCGGCGTATCGCCAACACTATTGCCTAAACGATAGGCGCTGTCCCGAGAGCAGAGCCACGAGGTTCCTGATCGCTCGTCGGCGAGCACGCCGATAACGGAGACCAGATCGCTGACGGCCTCGGCGATGAAGGGCTCGGCGGTCGCGCCCGGCGCCACGCGATACACAGCGCCATCGCCGAGACCCCCGATATAGAGGGTGCCGTCCGAGGTGCCTGTGATGCTTGCGGGAAACGTAGGGTCGCCGGGGATGCGGATCTCGGTCGGCGCAGCGAAGCTCCAAGACGCTGGGACGAGAGATGCGATGAACATAGCCGCGCCGCCGGCCAACCCGGCCGAGCGCGAGCTCCGTCACGAGAACGCGCGCCCGAAATCCTCATGATCCTCCTCCCATTGCTGTTAGCCGCGTGGTCGGCGCTGCCCGACGTCCGGACGTCGAACAAGCCGGATCGTTGCCCAGGCGCTCCGGGGCCCGTTCAGGGCGGCGTCGATCCCGCTAGCAGCGTGTCGAGCTGATGCTCGGTCAGATCGATATGGTAGAAGAGCCTATAGAAGCGGCGCGTTTCCACCTTGAGGTCGGCCGGAAATAGCTCGGGATAGACCATCTTCGCCAGCCAGCGAACGCCGATCAGCCGGTTCGCCGACGGTGGTGCATCGATCCAGCCGAACGGCAGATCGGGCGCGAGATAGACACGCTTGTCGCGCACCGCCTTGATGCCCTGCCAGATCGGATCCTTCCAAACGGCCGCATAGAATTCGCGATTGACCGTGACGATGACGTCGGGCTGCCAGGCCAGGACCTGCTCCGGCGGCACGGTGACGAGCCCGCCCGGGCCGAGCGCTTCGGCGGCGACGTTGCGGACGGCAACGAAGTCGAGAGCTTCTATGTTGATCGAGCCCTGGCCGCCGGTCTCAAGACCCTTGGCGCCGCGGGCGAAATACACTTTCGGCCGACGCTCCGGCGGGATCGCCCCGGTGCGATCGCGCACTTCGGCCAGCGCTTCCTCTGTATAGCGGGCAAGCTCTTCCGCGCGGTCTTGAACCCCGAGCAACGCGCCGATGGTGCGGAAGGTTGCCGCCGTGTCGGCGAGCCTGCCGTCGATCAGCACCTGCGGAACATGGATCTGCTCCTGCACGCGATCGGCCAGCGAGACATAGGTGGGCGTGGTGCTGCCGACATCGAGCACGAGGTCGGGGGAGCGCTTGACCACGTCTTCGAGGCTGGTGGTGTTGCCGCGGCCGGTGAGGCGTCCCAGCTCCGGCAGATCGGCATAACGCTGCGGCAGGAATTCCCGTTCCGCGAGCGTCGGCGCGCGGGTCCAGCCCTGCATCCGGTCCGGCGCCAGCATATAGAGAATGATGGAGGCGGGTGGACCCGCCGGAAACACTCGACTGACCCGGTCCGGCACGTCGACCGTGCGGCCGGCGGAGTCGGTGAAAGGCCGCCCCTCGGCACCGGTCCCTGCGAACACGAGAACAAGCGCCAGAACGATTGCAAGCGATTTCATGGGGCGCCTCTCTGGCGGCCAGCACCGCGGCACGGGCTTGGCTTGCGCCAGCGTCATATACTCCAAAATATAACGCACCAAATCCGGCATTGACAGACCGTCGCCGGGTGCGGTCATATAGCGCTATATATAACTGGATATATCGTTTGGTGGCTGGTCCTTCGAGGTGGGACCAGCCAGGGAGGTCGGATGGCGCAGAGCGACGAGGTGTTTCCAGTCGTCACCTACGCCGAAGGAGGCGTAAGCGCCGACGGCGCCGTCGTGCTGTGCCGGGCGCAGACGGCCGGGCATGGCCAGATCCGGTTCGCCCTCAATGTCGGCGAGGTGCACGATTTCGTGACCCTGCTGCTGCGGCTCGTCGCCGACCACAAAGGCGAGAACGCGCCACCCAGCGTCTTCCACACCATTCCGGTAAACGCCGTGAGCGTCAGCGAGCTCGAGGGCGAAGGCGATAGCGGCTGCCTCGGCGTGACCATCGGCGCGCGCGAGCTGATGTTCGAGATCCCCGCCTCGGCCATGCCCGAGATCGGACAAGCTCTGATGAGCGCCGCAGCGCAACCACTGCGCCGGCTGGTGTGACCGTGCTGGCGCCGCAGCCCAAACCGATGACGGTGCTTGAGGCCGGCCAACGCGCGCCGGCCGGGACGTCGCTGACGCTCCTACCGGGACGGACTGCCGCCGAAACCGCAAATGTGGAAGAGCTGCTGCGCGAGACCAAGCGCCGCAAGATCTGGGATCTCGACGAGAATCTTCACTGCTCGATCGTCGGCACCTGTTTGTCGACCGCGGAGCTGCGCCACCTCTTGCTCAAGCTCAAGCTGATCGGTGCGGAAGCGGCGGCCGACCACGATCTCCACGGCAAGGGCGTTGTGCTCGCCCGCAATCGCGACGCGGCGGCCAAGCTCCTCCACAAGACACTGGATCGCCGCCATCACGTGGCGATCAACCAGTTCGCCCGCTCGCGCACCAACGCGGAAGTGGCCGGGATGTGGGCCGAGGCGGTGAAGCGCGGCGATATTCCTGGCGCTTATTGGGCGGTGCTCACCCACCCCGCCACCAGCGATGCCCTGCTGCGCAAGGCATTCGGCGAAGTGCACATGCTGTCCCACCTGGTCGGGGCCGCCAATCGTACAGACATCCGCCGCCTGCACCAGCTCGAACATGAGAACGCCGAACTCGTCGACAAGGTCGGCCGCCAGCAGGCGCAGCTGCGCGATGCGATCGTCGCGCGCGACGCGCGGATCCGCGAACTCGAGGCGGCGCTCTCCTATCGCGCCGCCGCGACGGCAGCAACCGATCCTTTGGGCGAGCCATCGATGGAAACGGCCAGCCACGACACAGTTTTGGCGGCCGTGGAACGCCGGCTTGCCGCCGAGATGCGGTGGCGCGAGCGTGCCGAGCAGCGCCTCGAGCAGGCTGTGGCGGCGCGGATCGCAGCGGAGGCGAAGTGCCGAAACGCGCTGACCCAGCGCGACGCGCTGCATCAGGAGCTGCTGGTAGCCGAGGACGGTCTTATGTCACTGGTCGACGATGGCGATCAGGCGCCGTCGCTCGATCTCGGCGGCATGTCGCTCCTCTATGTCGGGGGCCGGCCGAACCAGGTCACTCATCTCCGCGCGCTCTCGGAACGCGCGTCCGCGCATTTCCTCTACCATGATGGCGGCATCGACGAGCGCACCGGCATGCTGCGGGGCCTCGTCAGCCGTGCTGATATCGCCTTCTTCCCGGTCGATTGCACCAGCCACGAGGCGGCGATCCTGGTGAAGCGCCTGTGCCGGCAGTCGGGGAAGCCTTGGATCCCCTTGCGCAGCGCGAGCCTCACCGCGTTCCTCGCCGCGATCGAGCCGCTCGCGTCGTCCCGGCACAAGCCTCACGCTTCTCCCTGAGGCGAACACACCTCGGACGTCTTCACTCGTCAGTCGCCGCCATCGCGCTTCGGCTCGCGGCCCGGTGCGCCGATGGCTTGGCTAGCGCCGCCCGGAACGCGTTTAGCAGGCTGCTGAAAAATTGAGTTTTGGCGGTGATTTGGCTGATGGGCGAGGCAAGCCGACAGCGAGCAATGGTGATAGGAGCGCGGCGGTCGCGCGCTTTTGGACTCGCTTCGTTCTCATTTTCGACACTCCAGACAGACTCATCCCGTCGCTGCCGCCAGCAGCTTCGGAAGACGAACAAGATT